>JADGPS010000051.1 GCA_017882285.1 Paludibacter sp.
CCGGCTATGGAATTGGATGTTAATCTGAATGATCAACTTTTCCGTTATGGTGTACGTATCAACCCTGTTTTACTGCAAGATGTACAATGTGCTTCGGTTCCGGTGAATATTGCCGCGGCAAATGCCACACCTCAATTTGAGCCAACTCTCTGGTATTTTGCTCCTTTGCTTCTGACATCACCCGAACATCCCGTCACTCGCAATATTACTGAAGTTCGTTCCGAATTTTGTTCCGGGATTGATTTAGTGGGTGATAACAAACAGGTTAACTATCAATTACTTCTGGCAACTTCGGATAATACGCATGTTGTTGGAACTCCAACTACAATCGATTTAAGTCAAAAACCGAAAGCGAATGATAAAGCGTATTTTAACCTCGGTTATGTGCCGGTGGCAGTGGCAATGGAAGGGATTTTCGAATCGGACTTTGCCAATAGAATGACACCAAAAGGCTTGACAAACACATTACCAATCAAACAAAAGAGTTTGAAAACCCGTCAAATTGTGGTTGCTGATGGCGATATTATCCGAAATGAAATTACCGCAAAAGACAGCATAACTATTCCGCTTGGATTTGACCGGTACATGAACCAACAATTTGGTAATAAAGAATTTATCCAAAATGCTGTTCTTTATCTTGCCGACAATGATGGTTGGATGCAATTGCGTTCCAGAACCTTAAAGTTGAGGTTGTTGAACAAAAAAATTACCAACAAAGATAGAATTACCTGGCAGTTGGCTAATGTATTGATTCCGTTAAGCTTACTACTGATTTTTGGAATTTCTTACCAAATAATTCGGAAAAGAAAATACACCCGGAAATATATTTAGATTGAAATTATTTAATCTTACAATTTACATCCACTTTCAGCGCACAGCCTGTGCAACCAAGACATTTATCCGAGGAACTTGGTTTACGTGTAATGGTTTTATAGATTTTCCATCCAACATAGCCGAAAACACCGACACCAATTAATATTACGATTAAATCTTGCATAATTTTTATCCAAATATTTGAAATACACCAAAAGCGACCAACCAGGCCAGTATCAAACTATATCCTGCAGCAAATAACGCCCAACCCCAACTGTTTGTTTCGTTTTTGATAGCAACAATTGTGGCAAGGCATGGGAAATAGATCAAAACAAATAGCATCATTCCCAATGCAATGACGGGTGTAAATGAAGGATTTCCATCCGGTTTAACTTCAGTTTGTAAGCGTTGCGAAAGTGAACTGACATGCGAATCACTTTCACCTGTATACAAAACGCTTAAAGTACTAACCACAATTTCTTTAGCGGCAACACCCGACAATAATGAAACACCAATTTTCCAGTCGAATCCGAGCGGCGAAATAGCAGGTTCAATAAAATGACCTATTTGACCGATATACGATTTTTCCTGTTGTGCCATTTGTTCGGTTGAAGTCAAATTTCTGTGGTTTTCTGGTCGAGGATAATATCCTAAAAACCAGACAATAATAGAACCAATCAAAATGATTGTTCCCATTTTTTTTAAGTATTGTTCTCCTTTTTCCCACGTATGATTTAACATAGATTTAATGGTTGGAACGCGATAAGGTGGCAATTCCATCACAAACGGAGTTTCATCTTTATTGAATAAAAAGCGTTTAAAAAGTCTTGATATGATAACAGCTAAAGCAATACCGGTTGCGTAAATTCCAAACAAAACGAGTCCCGCATGATTAGGGAAAAATGCTCCTGCCAGCAATAAATAAACCGGCAAACGAGCACTGCATGACATCAGCGGATTTATTAAAATGGTTATCATCCTGCTGTTTCTGTTTTCAATCGTTCGGGTAGCTAAAATAGCCGGCACATTGCATCCAAATCCCATGATTAATGGGATAAATGATTTGCCATGAAGCCCCATTTTATGCATGATTTTATCCATGATAAAAGCTGCCCGAGCCATATAACCCGAATCTTCCATTAATGAAATAAAGAAATACAGAATCAGAATATTCGGTAAAAAAACAATGACGCCACCTACTCCACCGATGATTCCATGAACCAACAAATCACGCAATGAGCCTTCAGCCATTGAATTCTGAATCAAATTACCAAGCCAGTTCACTCCGGCACCAATCCAGTCTTTTGGATATTGCCCGAGTGTAAAAGTAGATTGAAACATAGTGAAAATAAACAACAGAAAGATGGGGTAACCCCAATATTTATGGGTAACTATTGCATCGATTCGTGAAGTTCGTTTATGTTTATGTTTTTTCTTTCCGTCTTTCAAGGTTTCCTTTAATGCACCGGCAATAAAGCCATATTTTGCATCGGTAATTGCCGATTCAGCATCTTCATGTAATTCAGTTCTAATACGTTTAATTTCTTCATTACGTAAATTAATTATCTCATCGGCATTAGGTAGTTTTTGAATTATGGTATCAACTTCTTTATCTTTCTCAAGTAATTTAATGGCAAGAAAACGAGTGGAATATGCATCGCGCAAAGAAGAGTTTTGAGTAATTGGCAATTTCAGACGAGTAATGCTTTTTTCAATTTCAATACCGTGATTTATATGAATATGACGAGCAGTTTCGTGAACTTTATGAACCCCGACAAAGTCCGATGAATTGTGTTTTTTATCGTGTTGGTGATGAATTTCTATTTTGTGATGATAGTCGTCCAACAAATTATCGTCCTTAATCGAAGAAATCAAAATTCCTTCAGGATTTACGATATCACTTCCTTCGTATAATTTAATCACTGTTCGAAACAGTTCATCAATTCCAATCTTCTTCTTGGCTACAGTTGGAACAAACGGAATTCCAAGTAGTTTTCCGAGACTCTTATAATCGAGTTTATCACCGCTACGTTCAAATTCATCATACATATTGAGAGCCACAATGGTACGCACATTCATGTCAATCAATTGAGTGGTGAGGTACAAATTCCGTTCAAGGTTTGTGCTATCAACCACATTAATAATTACATCGGGCATCTTATCAGATATATATTCTCTGACGTATTTTTCCTCTGGCGAATAAGCCGATAAAGAATAGGTGCCCGGTAAATCTACCAACGTAAAAGTATATCCTTGAAACTCAAAATGTCCTTCTTTGGCATCAACTGTCACACCCCCGTAGTTTCCTACATGTTCATGACCACCCGAAGCAAAATTAAATAAAGTAGTTTTTCCGCAATTTGGATTTCCGACTAACGCCACACATATCTGTTTTCGTCTTTTTAATGCCATTCGACGGATTTCTTCATCATCAGTAAATCCGGTAACATCAACCTCCCCCGATTTTAATCTGTGTGCTTCTTCCTCACTGATTACTTCTATCAGCGATGCTTCGCTACGGCGCAGCGAAACTTCATAACCCATTACGCTGTATTTTATTGGATCATTTAGCGGTGCATTCAAAATTGCCTGAACAACTTTGCCCTTGACAAAGCCCATTTCTACTATTCGTTTTCGAAATCCTCCATGTCCCATTACTTTCACAATGGATGCTTTTTCTCCTGTATTGAGTTCAGATAATTTCAACGGAATTTATATTTATGATTTTTGGCTGCAAAGTTACTTATTTATAATGATTCTAAAGACCGAATGTTCAAAAAAAAATTTCAATTATTTTTTTGATCGTACTAATTTATTGTTTATATGTACTTTGTAAAAACTATAAACAAAATTAATTAACACAAATAATCCATATTAACCAGTAGTGATATTTAATTATCCTACTAATATTCTTATGAAGATTTCTTAAAAAAAAAATCACATCGCAATTCATTTATGATAAAAACTTTTTTTTTCTTGAATCACAATTGAATTTAACGCTTAAATTTCCTTAAAGGTTATATTTTAAAGATTCATGGTAAAACATTAATATACAATAATATACAATGAGCGAACAAAATGTATAACAACTTATATGTCTAACAAACAAATATTTTGCAATAGATTGAACGAACCATTGCACGTTTGAATGCAATTACAACTCTTTTTTAACACTCTCCAAATGACGAGATAACGACTTCCAACGATAGAAAATCATAAGTTATGACTCTTTCAAACCTCTAAAATCAAAATAAAGGATGAAAAATGGTAGGAAAAGTATCATAATAGGATAAAAAAATATGTTTTTTCTTAAGTATGATACTCTATTTTTGCATTGTCGGAATATGTAATTTCGAAAAATATAATTAACCTTCAAATATTAAATTTAATTCCATGAAAAGAAAAATCATTTTTCTATGGGTATTGCTCCTTTTTGGAGTATGCTTAGTTTCTGCTCAGCAGAATCTTTCTGTTTCGGGAGTTGTGACTGATGCAAGTGATGGAAGTCCACTGGTTGGAGTTTCGGTACTTGTTAAAGGTTCAACGATTGGAACGGCAACGGACGTGCAAGGGAGATACAGCCTGAACACATCCCAAGGTTCTACCCTTGTTTTCTCCTATATTGGGATGGAAAAACAAGAAATTCAAGCTAAAAATCGGGTGATCAATGTCAAACTTCAATCAGATTCACATGTATTGAATGAAGTGGTAGCAGTTGGTTACGGAACGATGAAGAAGAGCGACTTATCTGGTGCTTCCGTTTCGGTAGGCGAAGATAAACTGAGAGGCTCCATTATTACTAATATGGATCAGGCATTACAAGGTCGTGTAGCTGGTGTAACATCAGTTCAAACTTCGGGAGCTCCGGGTTCATCGGTATCAATTCGTGTACGTGGTCAAAGTACCATTAATTCTAATGCTGAGCCTCTTTATGTAATCGATGGTGTTCCTGTTCAGATTCATGGGAATTCTGGTGCCGCTTACGGGTTGGGTGATGCATTGGGTAATGGGGCAACCTCTACTATTTCTCCTCTTTCAACTATCAATCCTTCTGACATTATTTCAATGGAAATCCTGAAAGATGCTTCTGCAACTGCTATTTACGGTTCGTTAGGATCTAACGGGGTTATTTTGGTAACCACTAAACATGGTAAAGCCGGTGAAGCCAAATTTACCTATGAAGGGATGTATGGTATTCAACGCCAGGTAAAACGGTTGGATGTAATGAATCTACGTCAATTTGCGGAATTCAGCAATAGCATGGCTTCCGAAACATCAGCTCGTGATGTCCGTAATGAATTTGGTGACCCTTCTATATTAGGTGTTGGAACAAATTGGCAAGATGCGGTTTTCCAGACAGCACCAATACAAAGTCATTCAATAAGCGCTTCAGGTGGAACTGATGCATTGAGGTATTTTGTTTCAGGAGCTTATTTGGGACAACAAGGTACTATTGTAGGTACCAATTTTGACCGTTTTTCGTTCCGTACTAATTTGGATGCTCAACTGAAAAAATGGTTAAAAATGGGTGTAAACTTAAATTATTCGAGTACAAACGAAAAATTGGGTTTAGCCGACAGTGATGAAGGTATTATCAATATCGGTTTGTTGTCAACTCCGGATGTGCCTATTTATGATATAAACGGTAATTATACCAGTATATCGCGCGAAGGCGTTGCATCACGTATAAATCCAATTGCAAAGGCGTTGGACGAACAAAATATATTGCAAAGAACTTCATTAAACGGTAATATCTTTTTTGATATTTCGTTCATGAAATCATTGGTTCTTCACTCTGAATTTGCTTTTGAAAACGGAGGCTCTAATGCCGAACGTTTTTTGCCACAAGCAACATACGGAAGTTGGTCTCGTGCTATTAACAACGACACAAAACAACACAACGATAATTTATTCTGGCAGGTAAAAA
Source organism: Paludibacter sp. (assembly GCA_017882285.1). Taxonomy (GTDB): domain Bacteria; phylum Bacteroidota; class Bacteroidia; order Bacteroidales; family Paludibacteraceae; genus Paludibacter. Next base: position 5,741 of record JADGPS010000051.1, read on the forward strand.
ACTACTTAACTTATTCGAATGATTTTGGTTTACATAAACTAACCGCGATGTTAGGTCAGGAAACTACTGAATCAAGTTGGAAATATCAATCTATTGGAAATAGTGCTTTGCCCGACAACATGATTCATAATCCAAGCTTGGGAACAGGAACTGCTACCATTGGATCAGGTTTCGGAAGTTATGCTGCAATATCGGTATTTGCCCGTGGAACCTATAATTACAATGATAAATATTTTGCTACCTATACTTTCCGTGAAGATGCATCTTCAAACTTTGGACCTCTCAATCGTTGGGCACCGTTCCATTCGGCAGCTGCATCATGGAGAATAATAAATGAAGATTTTATGGAAGCAATTAAACCGACTATCAGTAATCTGAAATTACGCCTTGGGTGGGGACAAACCGGTAACCAAAATATCGGTGGATACGGTTGGGGTTCTGCTATTTCTACGATGGATACCGGTTTTGGAATGGGTTATCGTCAACGCAATATTGCTAATCCATATATTAAATGGGAAACCCAGGAACAAACGAACATTGGGTTAGATTTCGGTTTTCTGGATAACAGAATTGAATTCATAGTGGATGCCTACGATAAAGTCTCACACGATATGTTGATGCAAATGCAATTGCCTTCCTATATGGGAACACGTGGCAACGGTTCGAGTGCATTAGCTGCTCCAAATGGAAACTATGGAACAATTGACAATAAAGGATTGGAATTTGCTTTGACTACTCATAATTTTACCGGTGCATTTCAATGGGATACAGAAGCTCAGGTTACCTTGAACAAAAATACACTGGTTGCATTGGATGGCACTCCAAATTCAGCTATCGAAGGATACGGGCAATGGAGTGACCCTGTAACAAGAACAGAAATCGGTCAATCGCTTTATAATTTCTACGGATATAAAGTAATCGGAATTTTCCAGGATAAAAATGATATTTTAAACAGTCCTACCCAGGAAAAGAATCCATCGGATGGAAAATCATTCAGTCGTACGAATACTGTATTCCCCGGTGACTTGAAATTTGCCGATGTAAGCGGACCGGACGGAAAGCCAGATGGTAAAATTGATACATACGACCGTACCAATATCGGTTCACCAATGCCTCTCTTTACTTTTGGTATGACCAATACATTGCACTACAAGAATTTTGATTTAACTGTCTTTATAAACGGTTCGGTTGGAAACAAGGTGTTGAATTATTCTTCTATTAATTTAACAAACATGAAGTCGTCGTGGAATAATCAGTTGGCTGTTGTTACAGATCGTGCACGCTTAATGGAAATTAATACTGCACAAACCTATCCTTATGTTAATTCGACAGGAACAACCGTAAATAACTGGTTTGATGATATTGACAATGTAAAAGTTGCAAATCCGGGAGGAACTATTCCTCGTGCTATTCAAAATGACCCAAACAATAATTCCCGTTTATCGGATCGTTATATTGAAGATGGATCTTATCTTCGTATTAAGAACATTGCATTGGGATATAATTTTGACAAGAAGCTGTTAAAAAGTTTACATCTGAGTTCATTGCGTATTTATACCAATATCCAAAACTTATATACCTTGACAAAATATACAGGTTTCGATCCTGAAATCGGAGCAAGTACAGCCAGTTCAGCCGGTGGTGTGTATGGTTTGGATAATGGTCGTTACCCATCTCCGCAAGTGTATTCTGTTGGCTTAAATCTATCATTCTAATTTTTGAAAGGAAATAAATATGAAAATACTTAATATTAAAAATTTGGCGATAGCCACAGTATTGCTGGTCGGAATGACATCCTGCGATACTTTCTTAAATCGGCCGGTTGAAGATAGTTATACTATTGACGGTTTTTACCAAACGGATGCACAATGCTTCCAGGCGGTTGATCCAATTTATAACTCGCCTTGGTATGATTTTCAACGTGGTTTTGTGAAAATCGGAGATGCTCTTGCAGGTAACCTGTATTATGGCACTTCCGATCCTTATCAGACTTTTGTTCTGTCTTCTACCGATCAGCCATTGAAAGATGCTTCTGCTTCTTTATGGTCTGTTAATGGTTATTGTAACAGTCTTATTCAGAATATCGATTTAAAAGCTGGACCAAATGTTGCTTTAGCAACGAAAAATACTGTAAAAGGTGAAGCTATGACATTGAAGGCTCTGGCTTACTTCTTTTTGGTACGTTGTTACGGGGCAGTGCCTATTATCCATGATAACAGTCAGATCATTTCGTCTAATCAATCAAATTCGTTAAGAAGGAATAATATCGGTGATGTTTATACTTACATTGTGAAAACATTGGAAAAAGCTGTTGAGCTATTGCCTGCACACAATGATCCGGGACGTATCGACAGGTACAGTGCTTATGGTCTGTTGGCTAAAGTATATCTGACGAAATCAGGTTACGGATCGACCGATGGCACCCGTAATGCAGATGATTTGGCAAAAGCGGCCTTGTATGCCAAAAAAGTGATTGATGAAAGTGGTCGTACTTTGATGCCTGTTTTTTCGGATATTTTCCGTATAAAAAATAATAAGTGCTCGGAAAGTTTGATTGCATGGCAATGGACCGTTGGAACCCACTGGACTTGCCAAAACACAGAACAATCTGATTTAGCATTAAATGGTTTTTCAGAATATGCAGATACCTGGGGTACTTGGGTAAGTCCGACCATTGACCTGCAAAATACTTTCGGAGAAACAGCTGCCAATAAAACTGCTTCAACGCGTAATAATACGGATGACCGACGTAAAGCAACTATGATGATGATGGGTGACCATTATGATTATTTCTGGGTTGACAGAGGTGGATTTACGTACGATTGGAATAGCAAGTCACAAACATTTCCAAATGGAGTTACAGCAACACTAACTTACGGATCTTCAACAGGAGCCAATTGCGTTAAACAAATTGTTGGAGATAATAATGACAATATTATTGGATCCGGACAAGCCATGGCACGAATGCAGACTTCAAACGCAACTCATATTCTTCGGTTGGCTGATGTCTATTTAGTATATGCCGAAGCTGTATTAGGGAATGGAACTACCTGTACCGATGGATCTGCTTTAGCTGCTTTAAATGCAGTTCGATCCCGTAGTATTAAAAATTATACTCCTGTAACTTCATTTAATTTCAACGATATGTTCAAAGAACGTCGGTTGGAGTTAGCTTTAGAAGGTGACAACTGGTATGATTTTGTACGGTTGAGCTATTATAATAAAACGGATGCTGAAAACAGATTACATGCACAAGAACGTGGTTATTGGGCATCGATAGATGATTATAACAAAGGAACTCTGACTGATCTTACACTATTAAAAGTTGTTACTTCTAATGTTCCTATTGCTGCAATAGATCAATATTACGATGCAGATCTAAAATGTTTTAAAATCCCGTTCCCGGACACAGATGCGGCTATGAATCCACATCTTGCTGACGCACCGGTTCCTTTTGATTTTAGTTCGATTGGTTATTAAAAAAACAAGAAAGTATATGAAAAATATTTTTAAATCAACAATAAAGATTGTTACGTTGCTGCTGGTTTTAAGTGCTATTGTTATCCTGCCGGCATGTAACAACGATTACCCGGATACATATAAACCTACGAAAGGAAAACCGACTGTAGATTATATTCGTTTGCCGGATGTGACTAAAAGCGATTCGTTAATGACGCATGCTTTTATGGGAACAACGATTGCTCTTATGGGACAAAACCTGACAAGTATTAAAGAAGTCTGGTTTAATGACCAAAAAGCAGTATTAAATACAAGTTTGATAACTTCTACTTCACTTATTGTAACTGTTACAACTGTTATCCCTAAAACGGTAACCAATAAAATGTATTTGGTTACTACTTCGAGCGACACATTATCCTATGATTTCATTGTGGATGTTCCTGCTCCGATTGTGAATAGCATGAAGTGTGAAATGGTACCGGTTGGTGGAACAGCAGTGATTAATGGTGATTATTTCCTTGATGATCCGAATATCCCGTTGCAGGTAATTTTCCCGGGGAATATTCCGGCTACTAAGATTATCAGTATTGCAAAAACACAAATTCAAGTGGAAGTCCCTGCCGGTGCAACTATACCGGGTCAGATTAATGTGAAATCACTTTACGGTAATGGTCGTTCAGGCTTCTGGTTCCTGGATAACCGTGGTATCATCCTCGATTGGGATAATACGAATGCAAACGGCGGCTGGCGTGCTGGTAAAACTGACAATGTCAATCCTACCGGAATTAGTGGAAAATATGTGCGTTTCTCAGGTGCTATGGCAGCAGCTTCAGGAGCTACCTGGGATGAAGATAGTTTCTCGTTTAATCTTTGGGGAACTGCAAATGGCCGTCCACAGGGTGATTTGTTTACGATTGACCCACACAATGCTGTTATCAAATTTGAAGTAAATGTAGATAAACCATGGTCTTCAGGAGCACTTCAGATGATATTTACTCCTTGGGCTACAACCGGCACAAACAGTTATATCGGTGACGCTACTGTTCCAAGAGGATTATGGATTCCATGGAAAGATTCAGGCTCTTATACAACAGATGGTTGGATAACAGTAACTATTCCACTTACTAATTTTAAATACAATGCTTCGGGTGGAGTTCTTGAAATGGCAGCTGCAGGAAATTATGGAGGTCTTACTTTCTTTGTATTTAGTGGTGGTATCGCTGGTACCGCTTGTAATCCTGATATTTGTATCGATAATATACGGGTTGTTCCTCAATAATCATAAATAAAACCTGTCCACTCTTGTAAAAAAGAGTGGACATAATAAAAAGATACTATTATGCGATTTAAAATAAATAAATTTTTCACTGCAAGTTTATTAGCTTGTATGTTGATGGGTGGTTTCCTTTTCAATTCTTGTAAGATTGATGCACCGGATTTAACCACTGTAAAATTGAATGCTTTCGGTCCATCTGCTGCTTTGCGTGGAGGAGAACTGAAATTCATTGGGACTAATATGGATAAAGTAACCGCAGTTGATTTACCAGGTACTGCCGAAATAACTACTTTTGTTAGTAAAAGTTCTACTGAAATTGTAATTGCAATTCCTCAGGATGCCATGCCAGGCTTAGTTGTATTGAAAACTCCACAAGGAGATATAACAACTAAAACACCATTAACATTTACTGAGCCAATTTCTATTACTACTTATGCTCCTGCTACTGTTAAAGCAGGTGACGTGCTGACTATTAATGGAGATTATCTGAATTTAATTAAACAGGTAATTTTTTCTGACGGTGTCGTTGTCGACAGTACAGCCTTTGGTACAAGAACCCGAAAACTGTTGACCGTAACTGTTCCGGCAGAAGCCAAAACCGGAAAAGTAGCCATATCGAATGGTGCTGCCATACCGGTATTGGTTTATACGGCTACAGAACTTCAGGTTACTTTGCCGGCGATTACCGCTTTAGCTCCTAATCCTGTGAAAGCAGGAACAGCATTACAAATAACAGGGACTAATTTCCAATTGGTAAAATCAATTATTTTTACAGACGGTTTGACGGTTACCAATTTCACCCTGAATGTTGATAAAACAGGAATTACAGTTACTGTTCCTGCTACAGCTAAAGATGGCAAAGTTACTTTAGTTGCAAAATCGGGTGTACAAGTTCAATCCGCATCTTCTTTGACTTTGGTTGCACCGACGATTACTACGGTAGCTCCAAATCCTGTGAAAAACGGTGCAACTTTAACAGTTACGGGTACCAACCTTGATTTAGTAACCGGAGTTGCTTTCGGTGGAGGTGTTGCCGGAACGATTTCGACTCAATCGGCTACCAGTTTGGTGTTGACTGTGCCTTTAACTGCTGTTGATGGATCTGTTGTATTAAGTACTAATTCAGGAAAAACTGTCACAAGTGCTGCAATTACTTATGTTAAACCAACTATTACTTCAATTGCTCCTTTGGCATTGACGGCTGGTGGTAAAATAACCATTACAGGTACAAATCTTGACTTGGTTAGTAAAGTTAACTTTATAGGAGGATTAAGCGTTGATGTGACTCCTACTTCAGCAACTTCGTTAGATGTTATCGTACCTCCTGCTTGCGTTGGAAAAGCGGCTATTACTTTGGTAACTACCAATGGGTCTCAAGTTGTGTCGACTGATCAGGTTGATGTTGCTGCTGCTAACAAGCCTGTAATCACAGGTATTACCTCTTCTGTTAAACCTGGTGCAAAGTTGACTATTACCGGAACAAAATTGAATATGGTTGAATCAATCTATTTTCAAGATAATGTAAAAGCTATTCTTTACGGCGTCCGTACAGAAACCTCGATTGAAGTTTATGTGCCGGGGACTGCAAAAAAAGGTAGTGTAACTTTAACTTTGAATGCATTTGATGGTTCTCTGATTGTATCTCCCACATTTACAATTAGTGGAACTGATCCTATTGTAGATCCATCTCTTGTAATTTGGAACTTTGATAGTGGCCTTGCTGCTGACGGAGGTTCTTGGAGTGGAGTTGGTGGATTAGGAAATCCTTCTGATGCTTTATCAGGTGCATATTACGAAATTAAAGCATCTAATTGGAATAAAGGCTATTGGTGGTTTGCCGAAAATTGGATGAGTCACCCTTCAGTGCCTAAAACAGGATATGTTGTGAAAATGGATATCCGCTTACGTACTGACATACCGGCACTAAATGATGAGATTCGTTTAATGCTTGGTGGACAAGTGGTAAATATTCTTCCTTATCTTAAAGTAGGAAATGTTTGGACAACCGGTGGAGACTGGAAAACCATTTCTATACCGTTGTCAGCATGGACGGGTCTTGCTGATCCTACTCCAGTTAAAGGAGGAGATTGGGGAATTGCTACCTGGATAAATACATCAAACTTTACAGGATTCTGTGTTGATAATATTCGGTACGAACAAACAAGTGGCCCTTCAGGTGTTAGTCGTCTTTATTAATTAGTTAATTTGCGATCAAAAGGGGAGTAGCTCTCCAAAGCTACTCCCCTTTTTTTCTTTAAAACACAGGTTTTTAGTTGTAATCTTTAAAATAAGGTGTGATGTGGCCACTTGAATACATCTTGGTTATGTTCAAAAAAAAAGACTTTCCACATATCGTTTTTCTCGTTTTTCTTTTACTGTTAAATGCATGTACTACCGATACTAATTCTCCTGCTGATAAAGTTGCTCCAACCCTGATGAGTAGTACTCCTGCTAACGGAGCTACATCCGTCGGAGTGAACACTATTATAACACTGCAATTTACGGAGCAAATCGTATTAGCTTCCAACCCGCAAATAAAACTAAACAATACAGTTGTTACTGCTGTATTATCTCACCGCTCATTAACGATTACAACAACTCTTCAACCGAATACAACGTATACGTTAGTTGTACCGAATACTGCTGTAAGTGATGTCGCCGGAAATTTTGCTAAAGAAATTACTATTACTTTCAGCACGGTTACCATTACTCCTTTTAATATCTCTGCAAATTTGGTGACCCCTAATCCTTCAACTCAGGTTGTAAACCTCTATAATTTTCTGAAACAAAACTTTGGTACAAAAGTAATTTCTGGAACCATGGCTAATTACAGTACAAACATTACAGAAGCTACCTGGGTACATGATAAAACGGGTAAATGGCCTACAATGACTTCTTTTGACTTTATCGACCACACCAATCAGAACCAAAACTGGATAAATTACACTGCTCCATTTACATTAGGGCAGGATTGGTGGAATAACAACGGAATCGTAGGTTTGATGTGGCACTGGCGCGATCCGCTTACGAAATCGGGTGCTTTTTATACTGCTGATACAAGCTTTGATGTCAGTAAAGTGTCTGATGTCAATTCTGCAGAATATAAAGCTATGATAGTTGATATTGATTTGATATCAGGATATTTACATCAATTTAAAGATGCAGGAATTCCGGTTATCTGGCGTCCGTTGCATGAAGCATCAGGTGGTTGGTTTTGGTGGGGAGCTAAGGGGCCCGCTGCATGTAAAGCTTTGTGGAAAGTGATGTTTGACCGAATGGTGAATTATCACGGATTGAACAATATGATTTGGGTTTGGACTTCAGATACAGCAGATAGTGCCCTGGATTGGTATCCGGGAGATAACTATGTGGATATTATAGGAATGGATATTTATCCCGGAAATAATCATCACGAATCACAATATGTTAACTTCAATAAAGTGAAACAAATTTTTTCAGGCAAGAAGATACTTACTTTAAGTGAATGCGGTTCAGTTCCTGATCCGGCATTAATGAAATCAAACGGTGATATGTGGTCATGGTTTATGCCTTGGAATGGAGATTATACCGAATCTGATGTGCACAATGGAGCTACCTGGTGGAATAAATTTTTCAGCTATGATTACGTGATTACACGTGATAAAATGCCAAGTTTAAAATGACCCCTATCCCCTAAAGGGGAACTAAGTTACAACTGATTTTAAAGATATTAAATATGAAACATTTCCCATTAAAGAGTATAAAGAGTAGTGCTAACTTCTGTTCCCCTTTAGGGGTTAGGGGTCTTATTCTCCTGTTATTTTTCTCGCTAAACGCATCCGCTCAATGGGCTTTTCGTTTACCTGCAATTATCAGTAACCATGCTGTTTTACAGCAATCGGCTGATGTGAAATTGTGGGGTTGGGCACAAAGTGGAAACACAGTCAAAATCAGTTGCAGTTGGAATCCTACAGATACCGTAATCGCTCATCCGACTAAAGACTGGACATGGGATGCCATTGTAAAAACACCCAAAGCAGGTGGTCCGTATACTATTACCTTTATTAGCAATACCCAAAAGATAGATATCTCCGACATTTTAATTGGTGAAGTATGGCTTTGTTCCGGTCAGTCGAATATGGAATACGCCTTCAACTGGGAGCAAGGAGTGCTCGATGCAGGTGATGCGGTGGCTAAATCTGCGAATAACCAGTTGCGTTTTTTTCAACTTTCGCACAAATACAATTCATTTCTGCAAGCCGATTCGGATGGAGAATGGAAAATAAGTTCGCCCGAAACAACCCCTTCCATGAGCATTGCAGGTTATTTCTTCGGAAAAACAATTAATGAGAAAATGAGAGTTCCGGTAGGTATGATTGCCTCTTACTGGGGTGGAACCTGTGTGCAGGCATGGACGCCAAACGAAGTGTATCAGCATGATACGGAACTTAAAAAAATGGCCGAGAGAACCAAACCAGTGAACTGGGCGCCGGTAGAACCGTCGGTTATTTACAATGCCATGTTGCACCCACTGGTTAACTACAAAATTGCTGGAGCTATCTGGTATCAGGGCGAAGCCAATACCGGAGAACCTGAAGATTACGGAAAACTATTTGCCGGAATGATTAAGGGATGGCGCGAAGCTTTTAAAAATGAATTTCCTTTCTATTTTGTGCAAATTGCTCCATGGAACGGCTATTGGAAAAACAGCGCTGCTTATTTGCGTGAACAACAAGAAACGGCACTGAAGCTGCCAAAAACAGGAATGGTGGTAGTAGGTGATTTGGTGGATGATATAACTAATATTCATCCGAAAATAAAAAAGGAAGTTGGACTGCGCTTGGTCAATATGGCATTGAAGGAACAATATGGAATTAGCAATTTGCAACCTTATTTTCCTCATTTTGCAACTTTTAGTGCAAAAAAAGATAAAGCAAATATTACGATTACTTCCATTGGGAAAATGAATTGTAAAGGCAAGACAATCAATAGTTTTCAGATAGCAGGTGAAGATCAAAAATTCTATCCGGCAACAGCCAAAATAGAGAAAAATGGCTCAATTACAGTTTCGGCTAATGAAGTAAAAGTACCTGTTGCGGTACGTTATTGTTTTACGAGCGATGGTATGCCCAATCTTTTTGATGTAAATGGATTGCCGCTGATTCCTTTCAGAACAGATAAATGGTAGAAAAAATTGCAAAAAATGTTTCGAAATAATTCCATAATTCTGATCATTGTTTTTTTGTTCATGGCGTATGCTGTATACGGTAAACAGTTGGTTGATAGTAAAGCTACATCCGAAACAACCGCGCTCTTTGCCAATTTGAAAAATATTCAGAAAAGCAATATTCTGGTAGGACATCACGACGCAACCATGTACGGTCACACCTGGGCTGGTGATGAAAATCGCTCTGATATAAAAGATGTTTGTGGTTCGCATCCGGCTTTAATTGGTTTCGACTTTGCATTGATTACCAACAAGCCATCGGCAATGACACAAAATCGGTCGGAACTTTTACTGCGACGCATAATTGAAACCTACAATCGGGGAGCTGTGGTTACAATGTGTTGGCACACCGACAACCCTTTTAATGGAGAAACAGCGTGGGTTGATACCACCAAAACCATAGTTAACACGTTAAAAGAATTGCTGTCTGGAGGGAAAGCTCATGAAGCTTATATTAATAAACTTAAACAAATTGCTGTAACGGCAAAAGCTGCCATTGGTGCTGATGGTAAATTGGTGCCGATAATTTTTCGCCCATTTCATGAAATGGAAGGCGGTTGGTTTTGGTGGGGAAGACCTTACCGAACGCCCGAAGAATTTAAAAGCTTGTGGCGTTTTACGATTGAATATCTGAGAGATAGTTTGGAAGTGCATAACTTTCTATATGCATTTTCTACCGATTGTAAATTTAAAACCCGCGAAGATTATTTGATTGATTATCCTGGCGATAACTTTGTAGATGTTTTGGGAATGGATGATTATTGGGACTTCAGACCCGATGGAGCAAATAATCCAACTTTAGCAGGAGAAAAAATTAAAATTGTTTCTGATTTAGCGCAAGAAAAAGGAAAACTGGCAGCTATGACCGAAACGGGATTGGAATCGATAACTGATAGTACCTGGTTCACAAAAAAACTGTTACCTGTACTGAAATACGATGGTTCTAAATTAGCTTATGTGATGCTTTGGCGAAATGATAATCACATGAAACATCATTTTTATGCGCCGTTTCCGGGGCATAATTCGGTTTCCGATTTTCTGAAATTTTACAATGATGATTATACGCTGTTTGAAAATGATTTGAGGAACATATATAAATAATTATATAAAAAATCGGAAAGATGAAGGCTATTACATCAAAATATAAATACTTATCATTCCTATTGTTTTTTACAGTATCAAATGTTACTGTAAATGCTTCTGTCATATCCTTCAATAAGGGTAAAGACGGGGTTACTTGTGTTCTGGAGAAAGGATTGATGAAAGTGAAAATTTGTATGGACAACATGGTTGAAGTGAAATACACTGAACTGCCTTTATTTCTCGATAAACCTTCACTGGTAATCATTAACGATTGGAAAATTATTCCAAATTTTACAGTTGCCGAAAATTCTACCGAAATTATCATTACAACTGCAACTTTAAATATAATCGTAAACAAGCAAAGTAATTCGATAAAATATACCGATTTAAAGGGGAACGTCATTCTTAGTGAAGATGAATTGCAAGGTAAAACAATGATTTCTGCCACTATTGCCGGCATTGATACATATAATTGTACATCTAAATTTAATTCTCCCGCCGATGAATCCCTTTATGGTTTGGGTTGTCATCCGGAAGATTCCCTTTCAATAAACTACAAAGGCCGTAATCAGGAACTGGCCATCAAATATATGACCGGTGCGATTCCTGTGCTATTATCGACTAAAGGATATGGCCTTATGTGGGATAATTACTCTGCTTCCAGTTTTAAGGGTGCCGAGGAAGGAAATACTAAATTCAAATACGAGTCGGAAAGTGGAAATATGGTTGATTATTATTTTATTTACGGTCCAAGTTTCGACAAAATAATTGCTTCGTATAGGAATGCAACAGGGAATGCGCCTATGTTTCCCAAATGGTCTTTTGGCCTTTTCCAATCGCAGGATAGGTATAAAAGCCAGGTTGAAGTTTTATCAGTAAAAGACAAATACCGTAACAATAAAATACCGGTTGATGTAATTGTTCAGGACTGGTTTTACTGGGAACCCAATGTGATTGGTTCGCATGTGATGTGGAAAGAAAGGTATCCTGATCCAAAGGTAATGGTTGATGAACTGCATAAGGCAAATATTCATGCCATGATTTCTATTTGGCCGATATTCTCAAAAGGAACACCTACTTACAATCAAATGGCTCATTCGGGAGGTATGACCGATATTTTGTGGGACAATGCGATGACGCATATTCTTGATGGTTATTACGATGCTCATAGCGCACAAGCGCGTCAGCTATATTGGAAACAGGCAAAAGACAGTCTTATAGGACGTTATGGCTGGGATGCATGGTGGGTCGATCAATGTGAACCGGATAATGGAAACAATTTGGATTTAAGAAGAAAAAGTCATTTTGCCATCGGTCGCGGAATTGATTACATGAATACCTATTCTTTAATGCACTCTACCGGTTTGTACGATAACTGGCGAAAAGATATTCCGGGTAAACGCGCATTTTTTCTTATTCGTCAGGCATTTGCAGGGCAACAACGTAACGCTGCAACTTTATGGTCTTCCGATATCACCTGCACCTGGAATGCTTACAAAAATCAGATTCCGCAAGGAATAAATGCTTGTGCTTCAGGGATTCCGTACTGGACTTCCGATATAGGTGGATACCACTTTCATTGGTCTGCTCCTGATTGGTCATCTCCGGCAAACCGTGAGTTATTTACCCGTTGGTTCCAGTTCGGAATATTCAGTCCGATTTTCAGAATACATGGAAAAGGTGAAAGAGCATTATTCTCTGACAACTGGGATGCTCCAATGAAATCTATTTTGCTGAAATACGACAATTTACGATACCGGCTTCTGCCTTACATTTATTCACTTTCGTGGAAAGTGACCAATGAAGGATATACCATTATGCGATCATTAGCTTTCGATTTCAGAAACGATTCGGCCATTAAATCAATTCCCGATCAGTACATGTTTGGTCCGGCATTCCTTGTAAATCCTGTTACAGAAAGCATGTACAGTTTTTCAAACGGGAAGAATATCAAAAAAACAAGAAAGGTTTATCTTCCGAAATCAGCTGATTGGTATGATTTCTGGACAGGCAAGTTAATTCATGGAGGAAAAACAATTGATGCTGCAGTGCCAATTGAAACGCTTCCACTTTACATCAAAGCCGGATCAATTGTACCTATGGGGCCTTACCTTCAGTATGCTACAGAAAAAGTCGACCCCATTGAAATCAGAGTGTATCCCGGTTCCGATGCAGAATTTATTCTTTATGAAGATGAAAATGATACGTACAATTACGAACAGGGTAAGTACACGACTATAGCAATGAACTGGAATGAAACTGAAAAAACGTTAACTATAAAAAACAGAAAAGGAGAATTTCCTGGGATGTTGAAAGATCGTACATTCAGAATTGCATGGGTTAGCACGAAGAACGGAACAGGAATAGAGCCGGCATCTAACGCTGAAACAATTAAATATTCCGGTACTGAAATTAAAATTAAGAAGTAGTCAGGTTTCAATAGTGAAAACAAAGAGATTACGTTTTTAAATTTAAAGAACATAAACATGAAGTTCAAAAATAATATATTAATTCTTTGTTTTATGGTATTAATTGCCATGAGTAGTTCAGCAAAAGCTACGAGTCTTTTTGTAAAGGTGAAAGATAATCAGTTTAGACTGAACGATAAGCCTTGTTATTTCATCGGAACCAACTTCTGGTATGGTGCTGTCCTTGGTTCGACAGGCCAGGGAGGAAACCGCGATCGTCTCATAAAAGAGCTTGATTTTATGAAAGCCAATGGCATTAATAACCTCCGTGTGCTCATCGGTGCCGATGGCGATAATGGTGTTCCTTCGAAGGTGGAACCTACACTACAAATAAAACCGGGCGTTTATAACGATACAATTTTCGAAGGTTTGGACTTTTTTATGTCTGAATTAGGGAAACGCAACATGAAAGCTGTGCTGTTTTTCACTAACTCGTGGGAATGGTCGGGTGGTTACAGCCAATACCTGAATTGGGCTGGCAAAGGCAAGAATCCAATTCCATCAGTTGATGGTTGGCCGGCTTATATGGAATATGTAAAGCAATACGCGGGCTGTGACGAATGTCGCCAGATGTTGAAAAACCACATCAAACATATTGTTTCGCGCACAAACCGTTACACAAAGAAAAAATACACGGAAGATCCTGCTATTTTTTCTTGGCAAATTGGAAACGAGCCACGTGCTTTTTCTGACGAAAACAAACCCCTTTTCGCAGCATGGTTGAAAGATATTTCAACTTATATTAAATCATTAGACAAAAACCACATGGTGAGTATTGGCTCCGAAGGACAATGGGGTTGTGAAATGGATATGGGCTTATTTGAAAAAATTCATGCCGACCCGAATATCGACTATTTGACCATGCATATCTGGCCTAAAAACTGGAACTGGCTCGATGCAAAAAATATATCAGGAACATTGCAAAACAGCATCGACAAAACAGCTGAATATATGAACCGGCATATTGAAGTTGCCCGCAAACTAAAAAAACCGCTAGTACTTGAAGAATTCGGATTTCCACGGGATCATCACCAATATACGTTAACAGATTCTACATCCTTACGTGATAAGTATTACGCTTCAATTTTTGATAAAATTTTGAAATCTTCGAAAGAAAAAGATGTGTTGGCTGGTTGTAATTTCTGGTCGTGGGGCGGTTTCGGTCGTCCAAATCCAACTCATGTTTATTGGACAAAGGGCGATGATTATTTAGGCGATCCGGCACAGGAAGAACAAGGATTAAATGCTGTGTTTAGTACAGATGCTACTGTGAAAATCGTAAAGAAATATGTGTCTGAAATTGAAAATAAACCAACTTTGGTGGATGCAAATGCCACGCCAGCAACTCAGGCTTTGTTTTATAATATGTTGAAGAATGTGGGTAAAGGAATTATGTTGGCACATCAGGATGACGCTGCTTATGGACACGACTGGTATGGAACGCCGGGTCGCTCTGATGTGAAAGAAACGGCTGGTGATTATCCGGCGGTAGTAGGTTGGGAACTTGGTCATTTGGAAATTGGTGCAGTTTACAACCTGGACTCAGTTTATTTCAGTGATATGAAACGCTTAATGCTCGAAATTTACGATCGTGGTGGAATTAATACTATAAGTTGGCACGGCGATAATATTGCCACCGGTAAAACTGCCTGGGATTGTGCTCAGGATACGGTGGTGAAAAGCATTTTATCCGGTGGAAGCAATCATACTAAATTTTTGGTGTATCTTGATCGATTGGCAGCCTTTTTCCATGATTTGAAAGATGAAAACGGAGAACCGATTCCGGTAATTTTCCGCATGTTTCACGAGCATACCGGCAGTTGGTTTTGGTGGGGAGCCAAACAATGTACTCCCGCCGAATACAATGAGCTTTATCGGATGACGGTGAAATACCTCCGTGACACAAAACAAGTCCATAATCTGCTGTATGCCTTTTCGCCTGCCGATGTAGCCACCGAAAAGGAATATCTGGAACGTTATCCGGGCGACGAATGGGTGGATATTATTGGTTTTGACACCTACGCATTTGGTACTGAACAGAAAGACTTAGATGTGTATAAACAGAAAATGACTGTAGGTTTGTCAATCGTCACAAAATATGCTGCTAAAACCGGGAAAATTCCGGTTATGGCCGAAACCGGAATGGAAGGTATCAAGCTAAATGATTATTTTACAAAGGTTTTGTTGCCAATAATTCAGCCTTATAAAATAAGTTATGTGCTTTTCTGGCGAAATGCGTTTAATAAACCGAATCATTTCTACGTGCCGTATGCAGGACATGCTTCGGCTGGCGACTTTAAAAAATTTACCGAAACACCTGGAATTCTTTTAAATAAAAAAAATTCACCTATGTATGTTTCTGAGAAATAGACATTAGAATTTTAAACTACGAATACAACAAATATAATGACACGTTTCACTCATAAAATTTATATTTCATTGTTCCTGCTATTGTGTAGTGCTGCAACTTCATTCGCTCAGGATGTGGTTGTAACAGTGAATGCAACTGATGGCAAGAAAGCTGTATCGCCTTATATCTATGGTCGTAACGGCAGTTTTTCCAATTCAT
>JADGPS010000102.1 GCA_017882285.1 Paludibacter sp.
GAAGTCGATCTATGCATGGAACATATCCGAATTAGACACAGGAAAAGACAAGCAGATATAGACAGATATTATGTTAAAATCTAATTTAGTAAAGTAGAAATAAATATGCATCCTAAATTTCACTTTTTCTGCTTTTTATTTTGCCTGTCGCTGATAGGCTGTTCACTCATGCCAAATGAGATTAAAACAGCCGAAAAAATTATACAAACAAATCCAGATTCTGCTTTACACATTTTACAGCATTTACCACCGAATCGCACCTTTTCTGATGCTGATCGTGCTTTATATGGAATCCTTCTTTTTCAGGCATTAGATAAAAATGACAAGCCGCTTCAGCCAGATTCGGCTATCAATTTTTCTGTCAACTATTATCAAAATACAAATGACATACAACATTTAGCTGTAGCATATTATTATAAAGCCCTTCTATATAAACGAGCACAGCAATTTGATCAGGCAACACTAATTTATCTAAAATCACTTGATTTAATTAGGAATGAAAAAAATTTTAAGCTGTTAGGTAAGATTTATTCGGATATGGGTGATATATGTTCTTTTCAGAAGGATTTCAATGAAGCACTTAAGAAATATAAAGAGTCAATCTTTAATTATGAAAAAGCGAATGATACTCTAGACGCATCTTACAAAGTTATAGATATTGCCAGAATGCACTTTTTTTTGAAAGAGTACACGAAAGCTAGAATGTATTACAAAAAAACATTAACACAAAGTACAGACTCTTGTTTACATGGCCTTGTTTACCAAGAGATGGGCATAAATTATTATTGGGCAAAACAATTTGATTCTGCGAGATATTTTTTGAGTAAAAGTCTTTTATATCCATACAAGGGAACCAATTATGCGATAAGATGTTTCAATCTGGCAGATTTATATTTTGATATTAATCAATACGATTCAGCATTTCTGTATGCTACCAAAGCATTTAAATATCCTATAACTATTTTTATACAAAGAGAATGTTATCGTATATTGACCAACACAGAATATAGTCGAGGTGATTTCAAGCAAATGGCTGTTTATATGTCAAAATACCAGAATTATACTGATTCTGTTAGAAAAATTGAAACTCAAACAAAAACATCCATTCTTGAAGATTTACATCAAACAAACGGCACTGTAAGTAAATCAAGACAATTTTTGATTGTGCTTGGAATAGTAATTTTTATAATCACCTTAGTAAGTCTATTCATAGTGTTTACTTTACGGAACAGAAGCCGAAAAAAACAACTGCAATTAGAGAAAACAGAAGAAAAATTAACAGAAAAACAACTTTTATTGAAGGATAGTCTGGTTCAGAAAATAGAAGAAAACAGACTAAAACATTCTGCCGCATATAAAAAAGCAAATCTCAAAGAGCGTGAAGCCATTAATAAAGAAATATTCAATCTCTCATTACATCTCGAAGATTGGGGGATATTTAAAACCTTAATGAATAATACCTTCAACAATCTTGTTACAGAACTGGAAGTACGAAGCCAGGAAATAAATCACAAAGAAATAATCTGGTGTTGTTTGTTTTTATTAGATATTCCAACTAACGACTTGATTATTCTTCTTGATTGTCAACAACGGAGTTTGTACAAGATGAAACAACGCCTGACTCAAAAACTCCACCTCAACACTACTACCGAACTAGAGCAATTACTTCTCAATTTATCGGAAGATAAATAATTCAAATTTTCGGCCTTTTCTTACAACACGCTGTCTGAAAACAATCACTTTTTAACTATCCAAACCCGCCCATTTTTTCTTGTCGCACTTTTTTTCTATTGTCGTCATATAAAATACTACATATCAAGCATATAAAAAACAGCTTGTCGCACTTTTTTTTGCCTCAAAATTTGCATTGTTGTTTTGTCGTGTCTAACTTAGCAACTTGAATAACTACCATTTTTAGTGATTCAATAAATATTATGTTCAACTCACTATGTTCAACTCTATAAAATTATTTTTATGAAAAAGTTTAAACTTTCAGGCATTTTTATTTTGTTTTTGTGTGTTTTTGCAAATCAGTTTGTATGGGGTGACATTCTTATCAGAAAAGATCCTGATCCAACTCAACCGAATCAACCCAATAATGTTACGTCTATGAGTAGTATGACAAGAATTAAAGCATCTTCTTCAACATCTTCTTCAAACTTTATTCCAGTTACTGCCGATGTCGTTGGTTCGGAATTAATTGTTGATTTCACAACAATAGTTGGAACCGCTTATGTTTCAGTAGTAGATAATAGCGGAAATGTAGTTTATCAAACAGTTGTCGACACATTCAGCACTTCTGAAGTAGCTATTCCGGTTGATGGAATGGGATCAGGCAAGTACTCATTGAAAATTTCGTACGATTCTACGAGATTAATCGGAGATTTCCGATTATAATTGAATTTAAACGAGGCGGATTCGTTCCGCCTCGTTATTAGGCATTATATATGTTACATATCCCTGTCAATGTGTATTATAAAATTGTCATTTAGGTACAAATAAAACATAGCTGTTTTTTAAAGTAAAAAACAGTTAAAAAAATATGAATTATACGTTTGAAATAAATTCAGAGAACAAAACGATTCATGTCATAACGATAGGTGATCTAATAACAAAAGAAGTGGCTGCAATGGGATTAGACATTTTGATGAAAGCAAAAATGCTGAAATACAATATACTTTACGATCATAGGCAGTCGAAAAATAGAATTTCAATTACAGAAGCATATTATTGGTATTCTATTCATTATGATAATATCGACAACAAGTTTAGGTGTATTCCAACTGCCTACATTACAAATATAGAAGATTGGGATTTCTATTCTTTTTTTGAATGTACCTGTAAAAATAAAGGAATACCCTTAAGAGTGTTTCAGGAAGAAAGTGCAGCTGTGAAATGGCTTGAAAGTTTATGAAGACTTGCAAATAATTTGAGCTCCTTATTAGATTGTGTGCTAAATAGACTTAGATATTTTTTATTCTTCATTTATGATTTTGCACAATTTCAACTAAAAATTCAGTTTTCAACAAACTTATATAATGTCTATTGTATTTTTCAAAGTATTACTTTCTAATTCAAAAGGTTGTATGAAAAAGATTTTAAACGTGAGGTTGCAACGGAATCCCTTAACCCTTAATCCAAATGAATATGATGCTCATATGGTTACAATTGGAGACATTGGATTACAAGAGATAGTTGATGAGCTAATAAAAGAAGACAAAGAAATCGATAAGGAACAAGCATTGAAAATATTGAATGCATTTAATCACAAGACTGCTGATTTAGTTAGCTCTGGTCATAATGTAAATACCAATTTGGTCACACTAAGCCCTACGATTAAAGGTTCATTCTCCAGCGGTAAATTCAATCATGAATTAAATTCTGTTGATATATCAAATAAATGTGGATATAAATTAAATAATGCATTGACAAACAATGATTTACAGATTTCAGAAGTTGAAAACGCTGACAATAAAGAAGTAATCGAGCAATCCGGACAATTGCTAAATTCTTTTGACAATAATATTAAAAATGAATATAAATCTGAATATTCCAGTTCTTTGTTGAATCCCTCACGAGAACCGGCTTGTGGTATGGCATTCAGAAGATGGCTTTGCAATTCGTAATTTTCAAACTTAGATTTTCTAGATAAAAGCAAATCCCCATGAACATAGTAAATTAGAGTTGATTTGTAATTGTGATTTTTAGATGCAATCAATGTCAGAAACACTTAACAATTATGTTAGGTGTTTCTTATTTTATAAACTGTCCATGTGTCATATTGTATATTTATTCAAATAAAAATCTATTTTATTGTTAGGTCTTTAAAATTTCAATTGAATGCTGAAAATTGTTTGTTTTATTTAGGGTACTTCTAAAAACTAATTTATTGAGAAATATTTTCATAAGTCGTTGATATTTATTATCTTTACAGTTTAAACAGGTAAATCAATAAAAAAAATTAAACGCCATAGAGACTACGGATTTTTCGATCAAGATATTCATTTGAGCAAATTAAGCCAACTTGGCGACCACGAACAATCAAAGAATCACCGGCAACCAGAGCTTTAGCAATAGCAGTTGAAAAGTTTAATGGAGTGGAAATGGTGCCGCTGGCAGTTGAAGTTCCTGTTGGGGAAACATAGTATGTGGCTGCAGAAGTGATGAAAGAAATCGCTGAAAAAATAGCAATTAAAAAAGCTTTAGTAATATTGTTGGACATAGTAAAAGTGTGGTTTTTTGTTGGTTTTTTCGTATCAGAATTCAGTATAATTTGACACTGCAAATATAATTAGGATTAGCAGGTTCTATGTGGATTTATTTACAGAAAATGTGGATAATATACAAATTAATAGCCTTTTAACTATAAAGAGAACTTTTATCGGCAAAACTTTTGCATTTGCATCACTTCAAATGAAAATACAGAAGTTGGAAATTGGAATATAAAAGCCAATCAGAGGTTTTTATTCTTGATTGGCTTTTTTTGTATTCTCAAATTTTCGTTGAAAACTTCAACTAAAAGATTGATGCTATTTTTTAGTTGAGATACAATCCCTCAAATAGTTCGGATCTTGTTCGGGGGTACGCATACCGGCTACTTCCAACGCTTTCAGAACAAAAACATTCCAGGAAAAAACGCGTGTGCTTGGCCACCAACAATTAGGGACAGTCAGATCATAAGGTAAAAATTCATGACTGAAAGGTTCATCCGGATTTAGTGTTATTTCTGTTGTAAGCCTGTCTTTTATTCTTTTCTCAGCCGGTTTCCAGCCATGTTTCAAACCGCAAACATAACCGCAAATTTCTTCACGCATCCAACTTCCGGCATTATAATAAATTCCGTTATCCCAAAACAGATTGGGCGAAAAAGGTTTATTTTCCATAGTGAAATACAGATTTTTCGCATGAAAAATCAGTGGTGAATATCCGTTTTTAGTAGGTACTTTATCTAGGGTATTGTTCACCATTTCGGAAGTCAGAATCGGTTCGTTGAACAACCACAACGAAACAAATTCGGGTAAAAGCTCATTGAAAGTGATAACATAAGGATATGCTTTATTATCGATTAAATATCCACGTTTCTTGTCATAGAATGCGCGGTAAGCTGCATTGGCTT
Organism: Paludibacter sp.; assembly: GCA_017882285.1. GTDB lineage: Bacteria > Bacteroidota > Bacteroidia > Bacteroidales > Paludibacteraceae > Paludibacter. Next base: position 5,117 of record JADGPS010000102.1, read on the forward strand.
TTTCGATAATAGTATTCTGAACGGGCATTCCCAGTTCCTGAGCCACCCGAAGCGTCACAGCCAACATTCCCTGGTTGACTGCCAGATTTGACGTACGGTCGGGATATTCCACGCAATCATTTTGCCCCAACACAAAACGGGCACTGCAAATGCCATCGCCATCGGAATCTATTTCTTTAATAATATAATTGAATGCTTTGGTTATTTTATCCATTGGTGGTGGTGTTCCGTACTGTCGTTTATTTACCATTGCAAACCAGAGAAATTCTAGTGTCGCATCGTTTCCTTTCAATTCTTTACTGCCCATCGAAGGCGTAATGATAGTACCAATGGTTCCGGCTTCATTCTGCGTGGCAGCCCAGGCATTGAATATCTTTTCGCTGCTTTCTTTGTCGTATACGCCCATCTGACTCCAGAAGGAATCGCGGTTGTACATATCCGGCGCATAATTGATGCTCGGAACACTCAATGGCGTAAAGTTATCGGCACTGGTTATCCACATCAACATTTGATAACAGGCGTACAAACATTTTTCTTCGGTAGTTCCTTTGAACCGCAAGCCATCGGCAAGGTAAACCTGCGAAGCAAGACGAACATCATGAAGTGTCGGTTTAGCTGGTGCAACAAAAATAAAAGTCCGTTTCGTGTTTTTTTCACCGGCATGCAATTGATGATAGGCTCGTTCATTGGCTACCAGTTGAATCACTTCCAGATCTTTTATTTCCAATTGATAAGGTTCATCTGTCTTTAGATTCGAAGAAGCAATCAGCAGATTGGTAATTCCGCCTTCCGTATTTGCCAGAAAAACGGTTTCTTCCTGTTCTGTCCATTCGGTGCTCGACGAAGGAATATTGGTTTGATAGTGAAATCCCTGAACATCGTTAGCTGAAGTTCCCTCATTTTTCCAAAGTCTGAGTGAAATCGGATGATTGGAACGATGTTTAAAACGAACTGTATAAAATCCATCGGGCAAATGGTAAGGCAGACGGAAGCCTGCCATGTCTGAACTTGCTTTTTTCCCTTTAATACTATAAATTTCTTTGTCTTTCGATACTTCCGCACCATTATACGGTTTCCAGTCAGTAATTTCAGGCGTTTTATAATTAATCTTATCCTTGGGATGATTGAAATCCGACAGTTCACCGAAGGTTAGTTTAACGAAGTTATTTCCATCCCTGCGGTCAGCTTGTGAAGCGATTCGATACAAGTTGGCATCACATATTTCCTGAATTGCACGAAAGCCTACTCCACCTGTTGATGGACGACGACGAATATTGCGGGTCCAGAGATTACGGTTTCCGGCATCTGTCAATAGTCCTACAGCCAAAGAATCTCCTATCATATATCCCGCAGCAGGATAGGATTCATGAGCTACACCGCCTTTGTTATCTGCATTATCAAAGCTCCAGAATCGGGACGGCTTATCATTTGAATACAAAGATGTATTCACAGAATAATAAAGCAAAGACAGATTAGTTTGAAGTAATTCGATACATTTTTCTACCACCTGATTATTTACAATTTCATAAATAACAGACAGGAAAAGATCCGTTTCCAGTTTGGGCAATTTGGCAACGCCGGAAAGCGTAATAGAATTTGCCTTTTGAATAGCTTTTGTTGCTTTCCAGTTTTTTATATATTCACGTATGGAGCAATCCTCGTTTTCAACAAACAGATTCAATTCGCCGACCTTTTCCTGAGTTGATACTGGTGTTGATCCATAATACAGATCGACATAAAAACCGGAAGCCGAGTCTCCCTTTATCTTCATATTTAACTCGTTTGCCGAAAGGGTTGAACAGAAGAAAAGGAATAGAATAATAAAATAACTGTGTATGGTTTTCATGAGATTAATTCTTGTATTTGTTTATTTTTACAGGAAACTCTCAAAGGTCCTTCGGACTCTTTGAGGTTTGATATGATCAGATTTCCTTCTTGATTATCTTCGCTTTGTAGCTATTCCCCGAATCAGCAGTTACTTTTAAAAAATAAAAACCGTTTGGAATACTTAGCTGAATATTTGTATTTGAATCTGTTGTCAGAAATACTTTTTTCCCTACTAAATCAAACACTTCAATTTGACTTATATTTTCTCCGGTAGGCAAACTTATATGAAATTCGTTTGAAAAAGGATTTGGATAAACTTTAAATACGGTTATGATTGTATCTTCAATTCCTGCTTTTAGTTTGAAAGTATTTGGTAAAAGATGAATGATTGACTGTGCTAAATCAGCATCATATATTCGAACTTCATCCACTGTTCCTTTAAAACTGTAATCGGAAGTTCCTTCATCTTTTCGGGCGATGGTCAGGCTTTTGGCCGTAGTTTGAATAAGTCCGGTCTGGGCTTTAAACGCAGAAAGTTTTCCATTGCGGTATAATTCCAGTGAATAGCCGGTGTAAACGGCCGTAAAGTGAACGAATTTCCCGGTCTGAAGGATAGTGTCGGCATCCACATCAACTGTAGAAAGAGTAGTTTTCACCGTCCAGCGAACTTTCTTATCAGGCGTTATAGATACTTTATAACGTTCTTCCCAACTGCCATGGGATAGAATAAATTGTTCGTTATTGGGCAAGGCGTCGGGTTTTACCCAAAAGGAGATGGCTATTTTATCCTGAAAGTTGAGTGATGTTTGATTGGGAGTATAAACATAGGAAGCACTTGAAGGAAACTGATAGGCAGCATTGGCTACTCCGTTAGCGCCTGTTGTGGAAACTGCATTGACTGAAACGGCGTGATAGGCATCCTGAGCCTGATTTTTTGTATCGCCATTGAAGGAATAATAAATAAGTGGCGTTGGTTCTGTAGTTAGGGAAAGGTCTTTCACTAAAACGGATTTGGTAAACGTTGA
>JADGPS010000052.1 GCA_017882285.1 Paludibacter sp.
GTTTTATACGTTTACTGTTGTTAATGCCGATGCATACAAATAAATAGTACAATAAGACGAAGTCGAAATTGGACTATATTATTTGTGCAATCGGTATTAGTTGTTGGATATATATTAGTTAGTTGATTGCATTCTTGGATTCTGTATTTTGCTGATTATTAGCCCGGCGCAAAGCTAATGCTTCTTTTATTTCGTGAGCTTTTGCTTCGGTAATATCATATTTCCATATTACAATTATGGCTATCACGCCGCTAAAAATTGGTATCACGATGTCAGCAATCCTCAGGTGTGTAATGGTTTCCAAAGTTTGAACCTTAATAGCTTCATTGAAACCGACATAGTGTAGAACGACTCCACTTAAAAACATGGCCGCGGCTGTACCCAGTTTTACCATCCACCAGTAAACGGCTCCAAACATTCCTTCACGTCGTTCTCCATTATTCAGTTCATCCAAATCGCACACATCGGCAGTCATCGACATCATTAAAGTGAATAAACCTCCGATACCGAACGAAAGGAAAGGAATTGGCATAAACATAAGCCACGGATGAGCCGGATTAAATCCCCACCATTTCAACGCATAACCAATCATCGAAAGTAAAGTGGCTATAATAAATGCCTTCTTTTTTCCCACTTTCACCGAAATAGCTGTAACAATCGGAATCACAAGAAATGCAGTAGCAATAGAGCTTATTGTGCCAAACCAGGCAGGCCATGTACCGGCTGCATCTGTATTACCTTTAAAAAGAAAATAGACAATTATAAAAAACGCGAATTGAGCAATGGTTTGGAAACCATTAAAAATAAGAAATGTAGCCGCACAAAGCTTTACGAAAGGCTTATTTTTCAACGTGAGTGTAATTCCTTTGAAAAATTTTTTTGAATTGGCGGCTAAATCTTTCATGGACAAATTTACCAACTTATCTTTATCCAGATCCACTTTTTCTTTATTGAAAAGAGCCGGCATAATTCCCAGAATCATACACAAGGCACCCACCCAAATGGATAAGTTTCTGGCGCCTTCGGGTGCTGAATCATATATAGATTTATTGTAGATAATTACCCAAAACCAGGGAGCTATCATCCACGCTATTTGTCCCATAAATTGGGAAACAGCCATGAGTCGGGTGCGTTCATTATAATCGGAAGTCATTTCATAACCTAACCCAATGAGAGGTGCTGCAAAAACAGTATAGCCAATATAAAAGAAGATGGACACAACTAAAAAATAAAAGAAATTGAATAGTTGAGTGTTTTCAGGATGTAATTGCCACATAATCATAAATGCAAGTCCCGAAATAACAGCTCCCAACAGAATATAGGGTTTTCTTCGTCCCCATTTTGATTTAGTATTGTCGGAAATAAAACCCATAATCGGATCAAGTAAAGCATCCATAAACCGGGGAATTGCACCCAGTAAACCGGCAAGAATCGGATTCATGTGCAATGACATGATCAGCACGACCATAAAAACGCCCAAAGCTGCCGGAAACAATTGATTCGCTAAATGACCCGAACCAAATGCAATTTTTTGCCCAAAAGGAACGATATCTTCCTGAGCTGTTTTGAAATGCTTCATAATACGTGTTGATTTTATAATTTGTGACTGAATTTTAGCAACTTATCTTACTAAACTTGATACATTTTAATTTTATGTCAAAGCCTAAACTACTTATTCACGAATACCTTATCGCTTCAATAAATGAAACTCTTCATTACCGTTCTTTTTCTGATATAGCTTCACATAATCCACATACATTTTAGCATTGCCGTCTTTGAGTGCGGTTATGTCGTTTTTATCGTATATTTGGGAAAAAGTACCGCCAACTGCCAGATTAAAAATGAGATAGAATGGTTTTCGAAAATAGCGTGAAGTTTGATTTGGTAACTCTTTACCCGTAATAGGTATTTCGTAGTAAGGTTTTACATTCGGAAATTTTTCCAAATCCAAATACATTTTTATTGAATCCGGAGTCCAAAACATGGTGTAGGTATGAAATCCATCCTGCAAACTATAATCGTTAGTAATTGAAATACCTTTATTTGGATATTTTCCGCCGTTATAACTTTCGCCCCAATGGCAAGCACCATTGAAATAGCGGTCCTGAACGCCTTTATCTATACCCTTTTTTTTACCCATTTCTACAATATCAACCTCGCCACATTTAGGCCAATTTGTTTCTGTATGATCAAAGCCTAACATCCAAAATGCAGGCCATAAGCCATTAGCGGTCTTTGGTATTTTAATACGGGCTTCCACTTTTCCGTATTTGAATGTCATCTTGTTTTGAGTCGATAAACGCCCGGAAGTAAAAGGTTTGGAAAGATAATTTTGCCTTTTGGCTGTTAGTATCAGGCAGCTTTCACCGCTGATGGGTTCTTTTCCTACCGAAATATTTTCGCGCCGATAATATTGTAATTCTTTGTTACCTCCACCATTTCCATTCATCTCAATTGTCCAGTTATTCTTTTCGTCCAATTTTTTCCCATCAAAATTGTCTTGCCAGACCAGCTGATAACCATCGTTAACTTCACTTTTAGCAAGGTCTTGTGCTTTTACTCCTTGTGAAGAGAACAAGATGAATACGATGAAAATATTACGAATTAATTTTTTCATAGACTGATTAATTTTGATTTTTTTAGAAGAAACTTATTTAAAAGAAGCTTACCCGGTCTTTATTTATTCTAAAAACAAGCAGCATTTAGGGTTTTTATTTCTTTGTCAATTTATGGGTTTCTATTCTTCCTTTTGCATCTTCAACTTTCAGTAAGTAGTTGCCGCTCGGCAATGTTGAAATATCGATAGATTTTGTATTAGATTCACTCCTGATTTCCTGACCTGACATGTTAACAAACAAAACTCTGGTTGGAACAATATTCCCTTCAATATTGATATGATCGGTTGCCGGGTTTGGATAAATCCGATATTGATTTTGAACTTTAATTTCATCAACAGCCGTGTTTGCCAGTGCCGGACCTGAATATTCTTCACCGGTAACACCTTGTTGATAAACCCTTACATAATCGACATACATTTTTGCATCACCGTTTGCCAAAGCAGTTACCTTACCTATATTACTGTTTCCTGTGATTCCGGTAAAATTACCACCGATAGCTAAATTGAAAATCACATAAAACTGTTTATGAAAATAATAAGCTTCGTTTCCGGCAACATCTGTATTGTTAATAGCCCTGTGAGCAAGCGGAGTAGCAGTTGGATATTTATCTAAATCAAGATACGTTTCTAAATAACTGTCGTTCCAAATCAAGGTAAACAAATGAAAATCCTCCTGTAAACCATAAGTAGATGTTCTGGCTTGTCCCCAATTTCTGTATCCATTCCAATTTTCACCCCAATGATACCAACTGCTGTAATATTTGTCTTGAGTTCCGGCATTTATACCGCCAGAGCTTCCCATTTCTAAGATATCAATTTCACCGCATGCGGGCCAACCGACCAATGGATAATCATAACCCATCATCCAAAATGCCGGCCACAGTCCGTTAGCAGTATGAGGCAGTTTAATGCTTGCATCAATTCTTCCGTGTTTAAATGACATTTTACCGGCGGTTTTCAACCTGCCGGATGTACATACCTGCCCTCCATAATTTTCTAATTTTGCAGTAATTATTAAGCAATTCTTTCCACTTACAGGTTCTGCACCAACGGTAATATTTTCCCATTTGTAATATTCCAATTCTTTATTACCGCCGCCATTTCCATTTAATTCCACCACCCAATTATTGGTTTCATCTAATGTTGTACCATCGAAATTATCCTGCCATACCAATGTATAGGCTGATGTAACATTACTACCGGAATTGTTAGTTGCCGATTTATACGGAAATGATTGAGCGTTAATTGTTTGTAAAGAAAAAAATACAAACGCACAGATAATAAGTTTCTTTAAATAATTCATTTTTTTAATAATTGAAGAAGTAATTTATATATAATTTTATAACACAATCTGATTATACAAATTCCTGTCGAAAAGAATGAAACTGCCACTTAACAGGACAGTTTCATAGAATAATCCATTTATTTTTTTATAATTTTGAATGTTGAAAAGTTGAAAAGAAAATAAGTCCGCAGAAATTGCTTTCTGCGGACTTGAAAGGATTATAATTTGATAATTTTTTGAGTAGCTGACTGGCCATTAGCCAATTTCACCGTTACAAAATAATTACCTGAGGAAACAGCACTTAAATCAATTGATTGTTCATTACTGTTAACCGCAATAGATTTAACTGATTGTCCCAATAAATTACGAACCGTTACCTGACTGATTTCAGTATCAGCTTTTACAGTTAATCTATCGATAACCTGACTTGGATAACATTTAAAATTATTAGTGGCAACATCTGAAATTCCAGTACCTAAATCAGTGTAGAAATAGAGGTTATCCATGTAGAAAGTACCAAAACTAGCCGTAGTTACAAATCCAACTTGTTTTAAATCTGTTTTTACTGAATTAGTAAATGAAGTTAACGGAATATCTTTACTATTCCATTGATTTACAGTAAGAGTCCCTAAAGAAACCCAATTTGCTGTTGTAGGAGTAACAGTAATAAATTGAAGACCTATATCCATTGTTGATATAGGATAAACATCTACATGCACCAATGTCATGCCAGTAGCATCCAAAGGAGTAGCTACAAAAGTTGGACTTCCACAACCGCCTGCACTAGCTGATATTACTTTTTTACCTTTGTTACCAACTGTAAATGTGTAATCTGAAAAAGTCATATTCCACCAATTACTCCATTCAGTAACAGTAACAGCAGGAGTATAAGCGTCGCTATATATCGATTTTACTTGTGCTGCAAGTCTGGTTGGAGTTGGAGAAACGGGTAAAGGGGTGAGTGTAGTAGCTGATACAACAATCGGGTTGTTTGCAGCCACATTTCCGGTTGCATCTTTACAAACTATCGAGAAACTATAAGCGGTAGTTCCTGTTAATGAAGGTACTATGAACGATTTTTGAACACCGGAAATTCCACTTGTTTTTAAAGTTGTAGTTCCATAAGTTATTTCATAATTTACAGCACCCGAATTATCCGTTCCTTTCAACAATAATGTAACTGCATCGGCGGCAATAGTTCCGGCAGTTGCAGTAAATGCAGTAGGAACCGCAGTATCAGGTGTTGGATCGCTGTTATAGAAATACAGGTTATCAATATACGAAGTTTTTCCACCTGAACCATCAAATTTGAATTGAATCAAATCGGAAATTCCCAACCCCTGACTTGTAAATGCAGTAAGTGGAATATCATAGCTATTCCATGCATTTAAATTTAAAGGAGTTAACACGAATAGTTTTTCACCGGTTGAAGCACTTATGCAAGATATTTTTAAAGATGTTTCATTCGTAGTATATACGTCAACATGTAAATAATTCATTGGCAATGCATTTACAGGACTGCCAAAGGCTATGCCTTGATAATTTAAATTAGATAACCTCAACACGTTACCGCCTGCTGATAGAAACACCTTTCCAGCACCGTTTTGTCCCCAACCCGGATTGAAATCGGTTCCGGCAACATTGGTGAAAGCATCGCTAAAAATAGAAGTTACTTTTGGTGCTGCATAAGCCGGTGGAGTTGGAGCAGCTGTTGCTGGAGCTCCTGTTGGATAATATGCAAAAGCTGTTGGACTTCCAATTGTAGTTACATCAATTAATAGTGAAACATTCAAAACCGAAGGAATAGCTACAGTAACCGGTGTAGTATAAGCTGTGCTGGCAGCTACCGGAGTAGTACCGTCGGTTGTGTAAACCAAGGAAGATGTTACAATTGTTGGGGAAACACCAGCACCTGTATAATTGGCTATAGAAGTACCGGAAGAAACTCCTGTATACTTATAAATTGTTCCTGTTCCAACGATCGACAACGTTAGTGAAACAACTTGGGAAGCTCCATAATATCCTGTTCCGGGGGTAGCAACAATGGGACTAAGACCTCTTGCATCATACAGTTTTGCTGTGGTAGTGTTGGTACCAATAACACCGGTAATTGTAGGTGTTCCTGAAATAATAGCAACACCCATTTTTTGAACCATGATGCCTTCAAGACCACCGTTAATAGTTGGTGAGCCGTTCACCCAAAGTGTGGAGTTATTGTTATCCAATTGAATAGCTCTACCTGTTGCTCCAATAGCTGAAACAATACCACCATTTATATATAATTTACCGCCGGCATCGGTGCCGTTGATGCTGATTCCGCGTCCGCCACCCATATCGGAGTGAACTTCACCACCATTCATAATACAGATACCGTTATAATCAACCACAATACCACGAGCGATACCAGTTGTAGTTGTAGCCAGATATCCTCCGTTAATGGTCAATGTACCTCCAGATGCGATAACTGGAGTAGTTCCTAAATTCATTCCTGCTGAAGCTGCCGGCATCTGTCCACCGGCGGCAATAATTCTACCTCCGTTAATGGTAACATTTCCTCCGGCAGCAACTACAGGAGACGTACCAGTGCTATAAATATAACCGCCATTTACAATAACTGTTCCACCGGCCAATGCCTGAACAGCATATTTAGTTGTAGGAACAATGTAACAACCGGCATTGATGACCACATTTCCACCCGATGCAGCCTGAATAGCACCTGCAGAAGCGTAAGCAGAAGTAATTTTAACTTTATTTCCAATGGTAAGCGTACCTGATGTCACAGAAATTCCAAAAGGAACCATGTTAAGGGTGATAGTATCACCGGTAGAAACCATAGAAAAATCGTAATTCACTACAATAGCACCGGTAATATTGATGGTAGTAGGCACTCCGCTGGCTACAGCAGCGGCAAATTGAGTCTGTAATTCTGAAAATGATGCAGCAGTTGGATTTACTGCTTTTGCCCCAAATGTCATTGCTAAGCAAATAGCAACAACAGCAAATTTTCTGAGTAAATGATTTGTTTTCATGAGATAAATAATTTAAAATGAATAATTTGTAAATAACTATAAGAATTTAGAGAAATTTCATATTTTTATTCTGAAAATAATTTTAGCAAAAAAAACAAAAGTAAGAATTTTATTTCATTTGTTAGTCTATTTTACAATTTTAAATTGACAGGTTTGATTATCCGATTTTATTTGTAAAATATACATTCCATTCGGCATTGCTTCCATTGAAATTTTCGTGTAGGGAGGCAGATTCCGTTTCGATAAAAGGTTTTGTCCTGAAATATTAAATAATTCTATCTGATCATTATTAGAAACTTGATTATCAATGTTTAACTGGTTATTTTGAATGAATGCTTTTATTTTTTTTTTTAAAACATTGTCGGTAGACGTTGCTTCTTGATCGCTAACAGGCGTAATATGAATGAAATCTATTTTGGCATTTGTGCCTCCGGTAGCCGGTTTTACCAAAAGACTTCCGTTCACCACTTTGGTATAAGCAGTTCCGGCTCCAAATTTATTCGTTGTTGTCGGTGTGTAATCAACAACTGTAACGCCATTTGCTTCAATTTTGTTGTAGCTGTCGTAATAACTTGGGTCACCGGCTGCCATAGATACTTTGTACCACTGGTTGGGCAATGCAATGGACCACGACGAATTCGCCGTGGTTTGCATTTGCATAAAAGTATCGAAACGTTTATCGGTAGCAACTGAGCGTTCGCGTGTGTTTGCCGTAAGGTTTACATTCCAGCCATAACTGTAACCGTTTCCTCTATCGGCATAAACAGAACCGTCATCTTTCAGATAAGCGGTTGGAGTAGTTGAAGTTGATTTTTGAAAATTGATTTGAATTTGTCCGCTTGGAACGTCAGGATAGGTGGGCGCAGGAATAGAATTGTCGCAAGTCCAAACTACTGTGTCATTACATTGAACGCTGTTGTTTAAACCACTTGCAATAATCTGATTTGCTCCAGCAATCATCGTGATGTTATCCCAAGAGAAAATATGGTCGGTTGCCGTTTTGGTACCAATTGTAGTTCCATTGATTCTCAACGTAACCGAAGGACAATTTGAATATACTTTTACAGAATTGGTTGTGCTGGTTCGGGTTGAGTATCGTCGGCTTGAGATATAAGCAAAAGGATTTTTCTTATTCCAATTTGCTTTATACAAATAGAAAGCATCTTTTTTCACCGAACGGTCAAAAGTGATTAATCCTTTGTCGTTAATACCCGGTTGTGCGCCTTCATTTCGTCCATCGGATGAAAAATCGAAACCTGCCCAAACCGATGTGCTCCAAAGGTAAGGACGAGCATTAATCATGGCGATATATTGTTCATGAAAAAGATTTTGATATTCTTCCGGATGAAATTGTCCGCTTGAATGCATTCCTGCAGGAAGTTCGTGTTGGGTAACATTAGCTCCAACGCCGTATTCGCTGACACCTATTTTTTTAGTCGGATACTTCACATGAAGTCCGTCCATAGTGGTTCCAAAGTCGGGAATGGCACCGTAATACCAACCATCGTATCGGTTGTCGGAATAAACATCAGGAATCCAGTTGGCTGAATGTTCGGAATACATAGCCGCCAACGTGGTTAACCGATATGCATCTTCGGATTTTACAATAGTGTTCAACTGTGTAACCGTTCCATCCACACTGATTGTTGGCTGATAATCAATTTCGTTGCACAATCCCCAGAACACGATACTTGGATGATTGTATTGCTGACGAAGCAGTTCGTACATCATGGAAGCGGCATTTTTCCGATAAATGGTATTATCGGCAACGGTGGTACCAACGCTGTTAACCGCCGGAATTTCTGCCCAGCAAATAATGCCCAACGAATCTAAATAATTATACGTAAAATCACCGTGTTGATAATGCGAAAGCCGGAAATAATTCATACCGGTTTCGCGCAACAAATCAATAGCTTCTTTTCGGTCGGCATCAGACACTGCATGTCCTTTATCTTTCTTTTCTTCGTGCATACAAATTCCACGAAGCGGATAAGCTTTTCCGTTCAGGAAAAAGCCGAGATTCGGATCAACGCTGAAAAAGCGCAAACCAAGCGGTTGAATTACATTGTCCACCACCTGACCGTTGGCTTTCAGATTTACTTCCACACGATACAAATACGGATCGTTCAAACCATTCCACAAGTGCGGATTGGAAATAGTGGTGGCGAGATTCGAAGTTAACGTATCGTTGGCATTAAGCCCCTTTGAATCGGTAAGCGTTTGAACAACAGCTCCGGTTGCATCTTTTATTGTAATTTCTAATGTGGCATTAACAGGAAGAGCAGTAGTACTGAAATTACGAATCCGGGTTATAATATTCAAATCGGCAGAAGTGGCCGAAACATTGCTTTGTTTAATGATTACTCCGGTGTGAGCAACATTGATTGCGCCCATCGACAAAGAATTTGAAATAGCTTCGTTCGAAATAATATGTACCTGATTAGCAGTAATTAATTCCACGTTCCGTGTTATTCCGCCGAAAAAAGTAAAATCAGCCGACAGCGGCGGGCAAAGAATTGTATTTGAATTATCAACCTGAACAGCAATTACATTCTCTTGTCCGGGCGTGACGATATTGGTTACATCAAACATAAAAGCCGAATATCCACCTGTGTGCGTGCCAAGTAACTGGCCATTAATATACACGGTAGCTGAAGTATTTGCAGCTCCGATTTTAAGATAAACAATTTTTCCGGTGTATGATGTTGGAACAACCACGTGTTTACGATACCAGCAAGCTCCCCGATAATAGTTATTTCCACCATCCTGACCATCGGCGGCATTCCAAGTATGAGGCAAGTTGATATTTTCCCAAGCTGAATCATCGAATGTGCTTTGTTGCGGATTTGTAACTACGGTTTTGGTGAATTTCCATCCGGCGCTTATATTGGTGCTTTCTTTGGCCATCAGATTTATCGCAATTGCGAAACTGCAAATAAATAATAATCCTTTTTTTGTGGTGTGTTTAAATAATTTCATGCTCTGAATTGGTTGTGTCTCTTTGTTTATGATGTATGTGTTACTTTCTACCTACTACCTACTATTTCATTATTTTACCGGATTGTCTTTTCCCATTATTGAAAGTAAGTTGAACAACATAGATACCTTTTGCATAACTTTTGGTGTTAACCTGTTTTTCATTATTTCCTTGAAATACAACTTTTCCAAGCGTATCAATTATTTTTATTTCTTTCGTATCTTCTTGCGAATCAATGTACAAAACATCACCCATCGGATTTGGATATAAATTAAATACCTGTGAGGATTCAACATCACGAATCGCAGTATCTACATTTGCAAACGTAAACCAATCGATGTTACATCCATAACCCAGACTTTTCAGTTTCAGGTTTTGTTTTCCGGCAGGAAGCGTTACTTTTAATGTTCGAAAACCCCAACTTGTTAACCCTCCGGTAGTAAGTATATCCTGACTTGAAAGAATGTTATCCAGCGAATCTAAAACCTGGATAGTCGTTTCGGGAATGGATGCAATTCGGAAAGTGATGGTATATTCTTTTGTTTCAGGCAGATTAACCTGATAAGTTGCCCAATCTTTAAAGTAAAAGTTATTAAGATATAAATTCCCGGATGTCGCATCAGTTCTTCTTAAACTCGCGCTGTGAGAATTTGAAAATTTTTCGGCCTGAATAGTATCGGTTGCACTGTAATAAAAGTTTTTATCATTTTGCATCATGTGAAGATAAATATCTCCCAATTCGGTGGCTTTTCCACGATCAGCATCTGTCAGTAAATCTGTCAGGATTGAATTGTATGGAAATGCAGCTGCACCACCTCCATTTCTTCCGATGAACCATGAATAGCGGTAAATACAGGTGTCATTTTCCATATAATTCAGCAATTCCACCATATAATCTTTTTGTGTGTCTGGCGTAAGTGTCTGAGAACCATCATACTGGCAAAACTCAGTAAACCAGATGGGTTTATTGTATTTTTTATATTTTGCAATATCCCCTTCAACTGCAAGTTCGGAATTCATATAGTTATGAACCGCAACATAATCAACCTGACAATTCGGACAGGCTTTGAAAAAATCGTCATAATATTTTATCGGATCGGTATACGTTACCCCGTTTTCGGATACAGCTCCGTTCGCCGAACAATAGTTTAAAGCCGGACCTACAATTTTCAAATTATAAAGTTTTGCAACCCGTTCAATCATCCACCATTTTGCAGCTGCCTGTGTAGGAGTTAAATTGGCTTGTTGCTTGAAATTTGGTTCGTTAAAGCCGAGTATGTATTTGATATTGGGATGCGTTGAATAAAAGGTTTTCAATTTTACGGTATCAACTCCACTCCAGCACATCGGAATAAAATCCATATACGGATCAAAAACGTTTGCCACAGACGTCCCCGGCGTTGATCCCCAACTGTAAAACCACGAAATTCCCTTGCTCAACGTTGGCAAATCTTCTGCATACGGAATATTGTATGATAATCCGCGTTTGAAACTTCTTGCTTGTTGTCCGGTAACACTGATTGTATGACAAATAATGCAGCTCAGAACAATGATTAATGTTGTTTTAGTTCTCATTTATAAATTATCTTTCTTTTTATCACTTTTTGAGTTTTGTTTTTATTTTTCCAATTTAATTGTAATCACTAAATTACTATTTTCGACTTTTAGGTTTTGAGAACGACTAGTAAAGTATTCAAGCTCCTTATTTCCAAAGCCTGTACCTGCAACTACAGGAGTCCAAATATCAGTATTTAGTGTCCGTTCCATCGAATTCATCCAACCACACCAATTGCCAGTTCTGCGCTTTTGCAGAACCGGCAATGTTTGTGATAAGAAAAAAAAGTATTATAAATCGGTAAATCCTCATTGAGTTCTTTTTTGTATTTTTTTCTTTTTGTCTTTGCCTCAGCCTTTGCCTCAGCCTTTGCCTTTATTTTAATACCCCGGATTTTGTTCCAACTTTGGATTGGAGTTCAATTGAGTTTCAGGTATTGGGAACAAATAGTGTTTGCTCGCATCAAATACACTCATATCCTTTCCTTCTTTAGTTATATATTTCTGTCGATAGTCATTCATTACCTGTTCTGCAGTACGCCATCGTACAAGGTCCCACCAACGCTGTCCTTCCATTGCAAATTCCACACGACGTTCGTGACGAATCGCTTTGCGCAAATCGGTTTGGTTATTTGCATAAGAACCATAAGGGAAAGGCATCAAAGTGATTAGATCCGTAGGAGTAGCGGAAGAATTTTTAGCACGCTGGCGAACCATATTTAATTTAGCAGTTCCTTCAGATATATTACCACTTTCACAAGCAGCTTCGGCATACATCAACAATACATCCGAATAACGAATCACAAAAGTATTACCCGGTGAACGCATGGCATAAAAAGTCGGATTGATATATATTTGTTTTCCTTTGTAAGCAACCCAAAATCCCAACGTGGTTTTGCGCGAATGATACCCGTTGTTATAATGATGTTCCGCTTCAAGTCCATAAACATCGGTCGAGTCATAAGGTAAAATTGCTTCATCCCGTCTAATATCTCCGGATTCGAATTCATCATACAAATCCTGAGTTGGATGATTAAAACCATAACCGGTCTGACTTGAGGCGGATAAGACTCCGGCTAATCCTCCACCTCTCGAGCGTGTCACAAGTGGATCATAATTTCCACGACTCATTCCTAATCCTCCTGCCGATCCACCCCAATCAGAGGTTGATTCGGCAATATACTGAATTTCAAATACCGATTCAGGACCATTTTCTTCTACAAATTTGGCTACAACAGCAGGGATATTATAGAATGTTTTGAAAAAATCCTGATATTTTGTTTTGAGAGAATATTGAGTGGACTTGATAATGCTGTCTCCTAAAGAGATAACATGATTATAATCATCTGTTTTATTGGCAAATGTTTCATTAATATCGAAAAGTATAACCCGCATCAACATGGCCTGAGCCGCTCCTTTTGTGATACGTCCTAACTCTGTGGTGGCATATTCGCTTTTTAAGGGAAGCACTTTAATGGCATCTTCCAAATCCTGACGAATAAATTTGTCAATCTCTTCTTTGGGACTCCGAGCCAATAATGCATCATTTTGAGTGAAAGTGTGATCTCCCTTAATAACTCCTCCAAATAAACGCATCAACCTGAAATGATAAAATGCCCTTAAAAATTTGGTTTCGCCTATCAATCTGCTTTTCAGAACCGGATTACCGATATTTTTAGTTAACATACTATTAATTTGTTCTAATACAAAATTGGTGCGAAAAATACCCTGATAATTTATGTAATAAAGAGTTTCCAGGTAATTATTGTTGGCACTGGCCTGGAAATTTTCCATTAAATATACGGTATTCATATCCGAAGTAACTGTTCCACCTCCGCCTTTAAGGGCATCGTCCGAAACAACATCGCCGATAAACCATTCATTACCATAAGTGAGTCCATTGCTGCCATACTGCCATTGCAACGGCACATAAGCTGCATTTACGGCTGCAATTGCAGCAGTGTCATTTGTAAAATAATCACTTAGCTTGACTGTAGCAAGTGGATTTGGAGTTAAAAAGTCATTACAACTGCTAAACACCACAGTGGTAACAAGTGCTAATACTAAATTTATTTTTGTTTTCATTGATTTGATTTTTGATTTGTTGATTTTTTTTATTCGTAAATTCATTTGATTAAAAATTACTTTAAGAAAATCTTTATTTAATTATGAATTATGAATTACAAATTATGAATTAACTACAAGTCCATTTTAACGCCAAAGAGAATAGTAACAGCCTGCGGATAATTTCCTCTGTCAACACCCGAATAACTTGCTTCAGGATCATAACCTGTGTATTTAGTAAAGGTCAACAAATTAGTGCCTGAAACATACAATCTGCACGATTCAATTTTGGCAGGAGCAAGTAGTTTCTTTGGTAAATTATATCCAATTTGTGCATTTTTCAAGCGCAAATAACTTCCGTCTTCTAAGAAACGATTGGATGCCCAATAGTTCGCTGCATTTCCGTAAGCACGCGGAAGAGTGTTTGAAGGAATTGTTTCTGACCAGGAATTAAGCATATTGGTACTTAAATTAGTTCCTTTGGCAACTACTCCTTCCAATAAAACACGGTTGCAGTTGTAAATCAAATTTCCTGAAACTCCCTGGAAAAATAAAGACAGATCAAAACCATTATATTCCAATGATGCATTGAAACCATAGGTGAAAGTCGGGAAGGAGCTTCCTAATATTTTTTTATCTTTATCTGTTATCAAACCATCACCATTTATATCTTTATACCGGACATCACCGGCTTTTGTTATACCTCCAGTAATAATAGGAACCTGTTTGCCATTGGGATCAGGAGTAAGATTACCGTTGGCATCCCGTACAGGTTTTCCATCCGTACCATATTTATATAACCCGGGGGTTCCATCCGCAGCCCTGACTACGTAATTATCGAGTTCTGCTTGGTTCTGGAAGATTCCATCAAAAGTATACCCATAGAAAGAATACAAAGGATAACCTTCTTTCGAAACAACTAAGTTTTCACCATTAAAACCCTGACCGTAAAGAGGAGAGCTGGTACCCATTTTAGTAAATTCATTATTTACAGTAGCTAAATTACCTCCAAAAGAGTAACTTAAGTCTTTGGTTATTTTATCCCGCCAGTTCAGTAATAATTCAAATCCCTGGTTACGAACCTGACCTACATTGGCCGGCGAAGAAAATTCCATTCCGATATGTTCAGGTAAAACAACGTTTAAAAGCATATCTTTGGTGTCTTTGATATAATAATCCATACTACCGGTAAGACGATTCCTTAACATTCCGAAATCTACTCCAAAATTGGATTGCTCCGTGGTTTCCCATTTCAAATTTCCGGTTGGCAATGAGGTCATAGTACCACCGTTTGCTAATTGTTGATCACCTGTACCAAAGACATAAGTAGCAAATTCAATTCCTGAAGTAACTTTCGGGAAGAAATTATTGGATGATATATTTTCATTTCCAATTTGTCCCCAACCTGCCCTGACTTTAAAAACATCAAACACGGTACGTAAAGGTGCAAAAAACTCTTCTTCACTTACTTTCCAACCTGCTGAAAAGGATGGAAAATAACCCCACAGGTTGTTTTGTGGAAATTTAGTAGATCCATCTGCACGAAAATTGGCAGTAAATAAATACCGGTTATTATACGAATAGTTTACACGACCTAAAAATGAAGCTAACCGTGAACGTCCGACACCATCACTCAACGTAGTTTTCACCGGGTCACCTGTTGCCATGGAAATGTACCAGTTATCCGGTGTTGGATATGCAATACCTACTTTTGAACCCCCTAAAGTATAGGAGTTATACTCTGATACAGAGGAACCAACCATAGCTGAAAAATTATGTTTCCCGATTGCTTTGGTATAAGTCAATGTTTGTTCGATTGACCAAGTTTGATACCGTTGAAAACCGGCAGTAATAAAGTTAGTTGGTTGAAAAAAATCTGTAGGAGAAACCTGATACACTTCTTTAAATTCACGGTTTCTTCCATAAGAGAGATCAATCCCAAAATCAGCTTTATATACCAGATCTTTAATAGGTTTTATTTCAAAATAAGCATCACCTACTAAACGATCATATTGAGTAGACGGGTGATCATACACAGTCATACTAATTGGATTAAAGTAGTTTGTAATAGTCGAAGCAGCTACATTTAAGGGATCAATAACACCAGCGGGAAGTTTTGTACCTTGCGGATAATAGGGCGAATCCCACGGTGCAAACCGAATGGCACTATTCAGTAATGAAGTTTGATCGCTGTTAGGATTAACACCACGAGAATCGGATGTCATCATGGACATATTTTCACCCACTTTAAGCCAATCGTTAACTTGCGCTGATGAGTTTATACGGAATGTGAATCTTTTATAGAAAGAGGACATTATGATACCATTTTGATCAAAATAGCCTGCACTTATAGAGTAAGATGATTTTTCTGTTCCCCCGTTTGCAGATACGTGATAATTTTGAATAGGAGCATCTCCGGTAAATACAACATCTTGCCAATTAGTATTGATAGATGAAAAATCTAATCCTGTAGGAATATAGGGTTTGCTGTTCGAAAAATTAGTATACACCCAATTGTTGAAATCGGCAGATGATGTTCCCGTGTAACCCCAAAATTTAGCTAATTGATTAGAATTCATTAAACTTAATTCTTTGGCACGGTTTTGTACACCGTAATAGGCATCAACCGATAGAGTCATTTTTCCGCTTTTATTCCCCTGATTGGTAGTTACCAAAATCACACCATTTGCTCCACGGGCTCCGTAAATAGCAGAAGCAGAGGCATCTTTAAGGACTTCTACAGATTTTATATCATTCGGTGATAGAAAATTGATATTACTAGTCATCACACCATCAACAACATACAGAGGCGATGCATCATTCGTTGTACCGATACCACGTATGCGCACTACCATATCTGAACCCGGCTGTCCGCTATTTGAAACAACAGTAACACCGGGAGATAATCCCTGAAGGGCTTTATCGATACTGGCAGCCGGTAGTCTACGCAATTGCTCACCCGAAATAGAAGCTACCGAACCGGTCAGATCGCTCTTTTTTACAGTACCATAACCGACAGCTACCACTTCGTCCAGAGCGACGGTATTTGTTTTAAGTATAATTCTCAGATTAGGAATGTTACTGCTGATTTTTTGATCTTCATTTTGATAACCTATATATGAAAATATCAGGCTTTGGTTTTTTTGTATCAGGATGGAAAACTGTCCGTTAGAATCGGATATGGTTCCTTTTGTAGTTCCTTTAACGATAACATTGGCACCAATTATCGGCATTCTATCATCGTCGGAAACAATTGTCCCGCTTACTTTGTACTCTTGTGCCCATGTGCTAAGACTGAAAGCGAAGAAAATGAAAAGTAAGAAAATGTTTTTTTTCATAAAAATAAATTTTAGCGTTGGAAAATGATGTGAATTTCATTTTAAAAAAAGTAATGAACTGCGCTATTTAATGCACAATTATCACCTTTTGGTCGTTGACCGTTGGTTTAAAATGCTCAATTTGAATGTTTTGTGACAATAATAACTTAAGATCAAACTTAATTTTGAATGACTGCTTGAATAAATGGTGACGTTAAGAAAACCAAGTTGTCTAATGAAATGTTAAACAACTTGGTTAGTATAAGATTTTAAATTATAATTTATTGAATTTGTTTACGCGATTGCCGGCTTTAACCACATAGATGCCCGTAGCCAGACTTGAAATATCTATGTCGTTTAGTTTGCTGCTGATAACGCGGGCACCGCTAACTGAATAAACTTCAACCGGATTGGTGTTGTTATTTACGGTAAGGCGATTGCCTGCTACAATTATTTCGAGATTATCTGCTTTGACTTGATCTATAGCTGTTGCTCCACTTGTTAAATAAACATTATCCCATGCAACAAAACTACCGGTATCATTACCGCCCGAAAAAGCCAAATAGTTTACTCTGGACAATGGGGCCAAATAAACCAGCATGGGATGAGCAGCTCCACCTGCGTCAGAAGCTGCATAAGATATTGCAAGATCTGAAAGTTTAACATTAAATTCAGTCCAGGTTGTTTTGTCACGTTTAGCAAGAGGTAAATTAGTTGTTGTCATAACGAATTTCCCGGCACTTTTATCTATAATAAATGGATCGTTTGGGTCAGTAGTACTACCGGTCAATGAAACTGAAATGTCTAATGCACAATCTGTACGAATTGCAAAGTGTAAATACCAGGCAGAAGTCACATCAGTCAGGTCCATTGTTGCTGTAGGATTACCTGAGTCCGGTCCTAAATAATAACCACCTCCCCACCAACCTACAGGTTGTACAATAAATGCAATATAACCCGTTTGTCCTAACGATCCGGTTCCTACTGCCGGTGTCCCTGCTAAAGTGTTACCTGTGGACCAAATGTAAAAAACTCTATCCACGTCATTTAAGCGGTAATCTACCCAATCTGCTCCCCATCCGGGAGCAGCTACACCAGCAACATTAGGAAAACCTCCTAAAGCAAATACATACCGCTTTTCAGCATGTACAAAAACACTCCCTAAAATTAACATCGCTACCACAAGCATTGATGCTTTTCTTGTAAATCTTTTCATGTCTTTTAAATTTTTAAAATTAGTACTATAAATAATTGATAAATCATTTGACAAATATAGGGCATTTATATCTAATAAAGAAATAAATTACCTCACAAAAACTCACTCTATCAATAAATTTGGTTCATTTAACTACAACAAAGTGACATTTAGTACGCTGTAAATCAATTAAATTTTTGATTTTGTGTTGTACAACATGTTTTAAGCATCCCTTTCACAAGGGAAAAACTGACTAAATATTCCTAAATTTTTAGAGTAAGACTAATTAGAATATAATTATTCCAGCGTTGCTTTTTTGTTAGCTACATTTACACTATCACCCTTCCCATTGATTATGTTTTTAATAATACTTTCTTTATTTCCATTCAACCAGAAAGTGACAGTATGATGCATGTTTCTTTCCAACGATTTTGGAGTTTCAATAGCATTATCAACAATTATCGGAGCATGATGAAACACACAATAGACTCCAACTCCCCATGCTTCATGACTTTTCACTGAATCTGCTACTTTGTAAGAGGCATACCCACCGATTCCATCGTGTTTCCATGCATCAACTGTTGGCGGATCATAAGGCATCTCGCTTTGATAAAAATAAACTTTGCCATTGTTTCCGTTCCAAAGCGTCTGATATTCCTGAAAATGTTCGTTAAACAGACCATAAATAGTAACATTGTCGCCATTTACGATTAAGCCATTTGCACTTTTATTTTTATCCCAACCAACTCCATTTCCATGATCCGCTCTCCAAAGCCAGGTATTATCAACAAACACATTTTTACTATTAATTATCATGCAACTTGCCGTTGAACCTTCGAAAGGACCACCCACCCTGAAATAAACATCAAAAAGAAAAGTTGGATTGGTTTGATGACTCTTCACGGAATTTGATTCTCCAACCCGCAATAATGTTTCGGAAGGAATTTTACCTGCATCCATAATAAAACCACTAATAGTAACGCCATCAATATCGGATATTTCAAAAATTGAATTTCCATTGGTAGATTGCAATGTTGCCATACCAATTCCCAGAATAATAGTGCCCGGGCGATTGACTTTCAGAGTTTTATCAATAGAATAAATTCCGGGCGTAAATAATAAATTTTTTCCTTTCTCTAAAGCCGCATTAATAGATTCAGAATTATCAATATTCGGGTTTACAAGATAAAAATCTTTCAAGCGCAACGTTTTGTCATCTTTAATATTATTTACCCAACCTGCACCAATGGAATTCTGTCTGATTTTGGGAATTTTTACACCAAATCCATGTTCGTCGTAAATCAGGTATGGCTTTTCGCGAACAAGTGGAGTTTCCTTTATGACAGTGAAAGGTTTCTCAGGCCAGTTTCCGATGGGCGGATTCGGTACTCCCATGAACATCATGTTCCAGTTTCCACCAACCCATTTTCCCCAATTTGTATTTCTGGAAAACCATTGTTGTTGGTTGCCAGAAAAGACCATTCCATCAATTTTTGAATCAGCAATAAAACCCCCGCTGGCATAACCGCCGTCGTGCAATTGTAAATTTCCTTTTATATGTACTCTTCGTAAAGGAGCAGCTTGAGACACTCCCCAAATACAGGCAGAATCGATGGTTGGTGCCACCGTTAAATTCTCAGCCGAACGCCAAAAATTGGATAATACATGACCTTGTTTTGATGTAGATTTTGAACGAACTGCTCCAACAATAATCACATCTTCAGGCAATTCACCTAAACCATAAACCTGCATATAATAACCAACTTTTACATCCAACGTGTAAGTTCCCTGTTTAAAGAAAAGAGCGTACCGATTTTTATTGAATTCGCTTTTTTTTGTTGCCTGCCGAGTATAAATTGTATCAAGTATCGTTTGAATCTCAGCCATTTTCATTTGCGGCTCAAACACAAATACGTTTTCACCAAAAATTGAATGATTGTATTTCCCGACAAAATCTTTCCAATTTTTCTGAGAAGAATCTATTGTCTGAGCGTTACTAAATTGATTCCCAATCAGGAAAAGGAATATAAGTTTTAATAAAATACTTTTCTTTTTCATCTTTTTTTTCTTTAAAAAATATGTTTAAAGTTGATTATTAATTCTTCAGTATTTGAACTGCTTTAATCGTTTTTCCTTTAGCTATAAGTTTGAAAATATAATTACCTTTATTGATTTCAGGCAGATAAATAAAACTGCCATTCACTGAAAGTGTTTGAATAAGTTTACCATTCATGTCAAATATTTGTACCGCATCTATTTGTTCATTATCAAGATTGGATATAGTAAATGAATCGTGAATTGGATTTGGATATATAAATACCTTATTTTCATTTATTTCTTTCACTTTTGTATTCGAATTGTAAGTAACTTTCACAATATCAAAGTCAACATCTTTCCCATCATCCACTGTCAGTTTAAAATAGTATTCTCCTGATTTCAAACCGGTTATCTGAGTAATTGAAGCGACAGGATTAAGAATGGATGCAGTCGAAGGTCCTGCAATTTGTTCCCATTTGTAAACCAGTTGATCATTATCGGCATCAGAACTCGAATTTCCATTCAACGTTGCATCTCCTGTAGTCAATAAACTATTACCGGCATTTGCCACAGGTACATGATTAGTTGTGTTAATAAATGAACCACTTAAGTTGAATGAATAAAATGAAGAACCATAAGTAGTTGCTCTTTGAACACAATTTACTTTCATATAACGACCTGACAGCGCACTACTGTTTGAAATTGAACTTGTACCACCTGTAAAAGCACTATTGGTATAATAAGGAAACCATGTAATGTTATCTGCTGATATTTGGAGATTAAACTGTTTGGCATAAGCAGCTTCCCATACAATATTGATAGTCGCCGGCTGAATTTGATGTTGAAGGTCGGCCTGCCACCACTGACCATCCTGAAATGCCGACGACCAACGCGTTGTTGAAATACCATCAACCGCCATATCGGCACTTGTAGCACTAGTTTCGATACCCGAACAAGTTGTTGGTTTCATTAATGCCAAATCGGAACCTGTACCGGCAGTTAAAACATTTATCGTTACTTGTGTTGAATTAGAACCGGCGTCATTTGTTCCTGTAAGTTTAAAAACATATGTACCGGTTGTATTAAATTTAACAAGTGTCAATGAAGATGTCGGATCGACAATTTCAACATCAGTAGGACCGGAAATCAAACTCCATAGATAGGTTAGTTTTTCTTTTATGATTGCCCCTCCCGATTGTGTTCCATTCAAAACAGTTTTAGCATAAGGTAGGTAAAGTTTTGATTCAACCGGAGCTATTTGAATGTCAGGAAATTCCTGTAAAACATTACCATTCACAACTACTTCATAAATTGAGAATCCATATAATATGCCACCTATAGGAACTCTTTCTAAACAAGTAATTCGAACATAGCGACTTTGAACAGAATTGATTATATACGATTCTGTACCGCCTACACCTGCAGTCATGTTTTCCAATAAAGTCCAGTTTGTTCCATCCAACGAGCTTTCAATTTTATAGGTTTTGGCATAAGATGCTTCCCAATAAATGGTTATTTTCTGAAGTTCGGCTATTGCTAACAAATCAATAGTTGCATATTCATTATCTGTTTTTCCGGATTCCCAACGCGAAGTTAAGTTGCCATCAACTAATGAAGCAGCTACATTTGTTCCATTAACCGAAGAAGTTGTAACCGGTTTTTGATAAGC
>JADGPS010000053.1 GCA_017882285.1 Paludibacter sp.
AACAATTGAGATTTTCAAGACTATTTTCACTTCTGAGCAGATTGAAAAAATGATTCAAATTGATAAGTCGGAATTCGATAATATATTGAACTTGCCTGTTGATAAATACTTTGAAAAACAATTTAATATTGGTGATACTATTAATGAGAACGGTTATGAAAATGCCGAAACAGATCCGAATGAAATTGTGCTGGCTTCATACACATCAATGAAAATTCCGTTGCAAACTGAGCCACTATTGGTAGGTTCACAAGGCATAATCACATTTTATAAAGATAACATTAAGCTATATGTCGTTTCAATGATTGATTATATAAATTTATCAACTACAATTGGTTTAAGTACTGCACTTTATATTCATTATTTTGTGATGAGCGAATTATTGACACATGAACAATTCCACTTCTATTGTGATGTAAAAAGACAGCTGACAGGTTCACTATTTGATATAAATACAGAAGAACCATTATCTGTCGCACATTCATACAACCAGTTCTCTCTTCCTTTTTTCAAAAGGGGATTCAATATCAATTATTATTTCTTGTATGAAAAGTTTAATCGTCTATACGGCAATCATAAACTTCATTACAAAATTAGTAATCAAAACAAGATTCTATTTGAATTTTTAATGTCAGAACATTTTATGTCATATTATTCAAGTGATTATAAAAACTGGCAAAATTACACTCACAAGAATGCATATAAGACGGACTTTTACAATTATATAAAAAACAGCAAGTTGGATCAATTGTTAGCCTGCGGTGTTCCAGTAAATAATATTCTGGATGAAATAGCTCTTATCGGAGTTGAAGGTGCTAAACTGATTGTGGAATAGTCATAGGGCTTAAATGGGTTTGACCTGTTAGGCTTTCTCTAACTCATAGATACATACTGTTGTTTTAAGAATAAATCCTCTTAAAAGAAGATTATTGACAAACCCTGTAAAATGAAGCCTCAACCACTGAAGTAGTTAAGGCTTATTAGTCTAAATCAAATCTAAGTTATTTTGATTTAATAAAAGAAATCATCTTCATCTTCCTCTATAAAATCATTATACATATTTCTTTGAAAACTAAATCCAGTTTTATGTAAAAATTCGGATTCATCATCATCAAGTTCTTCAATTTCTACCAAATCACAATCAATTTCATCATTAACTTGTGCAATTGCTTCGGCTGGCAATTCAGCAATTAATTCCTGAAATTGTTTATCCCATTCTGCCTCTAATTTACTAAAATCAGATTCATTTGTATAGATAGAGTCATGTACTGTCAATAATTTAATCTTATCATATTTGTGATAGAGTCGTCCCACAACATTAAAGACAAAATCAGATTCAATCTTGACCAGCGCATCGTAGACACACTCTTGATTTTCTTTAATTTTAATTATTTCCTTATCTATACATGAAAATTTAGTTCTCATTAGTTCAGTAATCAAAGAGTTTCCATATCCCATATAATGTGGAACATTTTCGATTTTCCCGTTAAGATATATTTGAAATATAATTTTTATAATATCTTTTGAGAAGATTCTTTTTGATTTTAAGTTCTCACTTTCAAAATCGACTTGTTCACTTTTCTTGTTCTTGTGATTTATTGAATTTAATCTGCTCTTCTCATCTGCATTTCTAATTTGATTGATGCCATTTGTCAGCTCTTGATAAAATGTTCCTGACTTCACCCAAGAACAGTACTCGATGAAATCTATATCATGGACTAATTCAGGATTTTGTCTGATACAATAAATTGATAACATTAATGGAAAAGAATTGCTAATATCCTTGAAGTTCAGATTTTCGTTATTCAACTGAATGTTATTCAATCTTACATGGGAAGATATCCTTGTGAAATTGGTGTATATTCTGTCAGAAGATAATTTGAAAGAAATATCTCCCTTAGTCCATTTGAATAATTCTGCCTGATTGTAAAAAAACTTTCCGATATCTATGAATTTACTTCTTGGATAAGTAGTTTTTTTAATATCGGTAGGAAGTATCTGACAGCTATTAAAATCTTTCTTTAATCTTTTGAGGATGTCATGAGTGATATTCAAACTGTTGATTGATTTACTCTTAGGTGATTTATCTGTGGCTTTTATTAAAATTTTTGTTTCATTAGTATTAGGCACGAAGATTACTCGTTTAATCGTGATAGATTGTTTAAAATTTTCTGTCAGGCGAAATCCAAATGGTTTACTTTTTCGGTAATTTTTATGAAGATATTCTGGATTCATTCGTCCTTTAGTTTTATAGACAAAATAATCTCTTTCTAGGTAACCTTTCTCAATTAAATACTGGAGATATGGTTTGTAATCATCTAATGTGGCTTTAAAGGCTACAGAAGGTATGTCAACATAGCCATCTTTATGATTTACACCCTTAATCAATATCTTACTTATCAACAAGTTTAATATCTTGTCAAAATTTCTAGAAAATAATTTTACAGATTTCCCCCCTATTATTGTTTTACCGTCATCTAATCCATCGAACCCAAAAAATTCAAAATACACCCTTCTTTTAATTTTATTATTCATAACACTTGCTTTTTCTTTTATATATTTAAAAAAGCAAGTCATATTCATATCTTTTTTTAACTATTACATGTAAACTTTGAGCATTTAGAGGTTATGTATTTGTATATAAAGTGAATAGCATTTTTTATGAATGAAATAATTCATTTTTTTTCTATATATTTCGTATTTAAAGCATATAAGTTTATATAAAAAGTGACTAATGGCATTTTAATATTTTTATATATACTTGAAAAAAATGTATGAAAAACTACGAAGAATTTAATGATTTCCGAATGAAAGATTCAAATGAAAAATTCAAGAAAAAGAAAAAAGTCACGAAGATTAAACCTCAAGAAATAAAAACGAAATTTAATGAGTTCGATAGGCAAAAGGAAGAAATTGAAAAAGAAGAGTCACGCAAAAACTTCATAAAAAAAAATATGAACCAATATATTAACGGATTTTCAGCGTTTGATTAATTATTTGTGATTACTTAATAATCTGTTTAATAACAAATATTTAGTAAGATCAATGTTTATTTGATTTTAATACAACTCGCGATTTAATGACATTCGCTTTAACCTCTTGAATTTGATTTTGTCCATTAACATTTATTTTCCCATCATCAAAAATCTCCCTAAAACATGCCGTAACAGAGTTTAATTCTTTATCACTATGCTTTATATATCCTGTTAATACTTCTATATTTTTATGTCCGCTAACAGCTTGAATATTTGTAATTTCAGTCATACTTGAAAGAATTGTAATAAAAGATCTACGCATGGTATGTGAAGACACAAATTGATATTTAGGTTTTTCTTCAGATACAAGCTTATTGTTTACTTTCTTTGAAACTTTTACTTTTTCTGTTATTCCGGCATCAGCACAAATTAGTTTTATTGTTCGATTAAATATTTGATGATTTTGGTGTAAAAAGTCTGGATTAGAGGCACCTATATGATATTTTTCAATCATATCACAAATAAATGGATTAAACGGTATTCTGATAAAATCAGTAGTTTTTTGAACAGGAACGGAAATATAACTTTCATTTGCATCTTGAATAATTTTTTTGCTGATATTATCTCTTTTAATCTTAAAATTTCCAGTGGTAAGTTTAGACAAATCTCCAAATCTTAATCCAGTAACACATCCAAAAACAAAAGCATCCCTGATTTCGGTATCATGACTATTATCTGGCTTATAATCAAAATATAGTTTTCTTAATTCGTCTGAATCGAGGACTACAAAATCTGCTTTTGTCTTTGTTCTTTTAAAAGTTATATATTTGGTATTATTATGAAAGCCTTTTTCCATAGTATATTTCATAAATAATTTTAGATTTTTTATGTGTTTATCGACAGAATTATCTACCAGACCTTGTTTCCTCATAAAATTCAGAAAGTTTTCATACAAATCATTATCTATATTAGAGTAATCAATTGAAATATTTCTTTCTTTTTGGAATTCATCTAATTTATTTTTTGTCGTTTTATATGTTTTAATTGTTCCTAATGAAACCATTTCTTTCTGTTCTTTGTCTTCAATAAATTGTTGAAAATCTTTGAAAAAGTTCTTTTCATTTATTTTTTTACCACCAGTATTAGTACCATCAGACTTAAGATTATATTTATTATTATAATCTTTTTTCACATTATAAAGAGTAGGTTCTAAATTTTTATATATTAAATCTAATACAATTTTTTCAACTTCATTTTCTATATTCTCCAAAATGGAATTCTTCTTATCGTAGTTAAGCGATTTTCTAACTCTTCCTGAATCACGATTCCAATACATCTTAATCACATAAATAGATGAACTGATTAATATGAATCTCCTGTTATAAGTGTATCTGATATATATCAAATGTTCATTGTTATTATTTTTGAGATTTTTTCGAATGACTGATTTTATGTTTTTCATGCTTGTAGAAGTTAGTGTCAAACAAAGATACTAAAAAGATTATAATGTTTGACAACTTTATAGGCAATATGTTTGACACTAAGATAAAATAAAAAACGCTATCAGTTGAATATCAACGTGATAGCGTTTTAAAATTGTGGGCCCAACTGGGCTTGAACCAGTGACCCCCTGATTATGAGTCAGGTGCTACTAACCAACTGAGCTATAGGCCCTACTTTTTAAGAAATACAGTCTAATCTTACAAAGTGAATGCAAAATTAATAAAATTTGCTATACTGCAAAAATTATCAATCTATTTTTTTGATGATCTCTCAAATAGATGAAGTAAACTTATTGAATTTCAATTACTAATAATTGTCTGTTCTTTCAAACATTTAAATGCTTCAACTATATTTCTTCTTTAAATTTTGTGTTTCGAAGTTTTGGGGAAGCCTAATTTAAACGACAACTTTTATGATTGTGATTAGAATTATTCGTTAGTACCAAACAAAAAGTTTATTTTTGTGCTTTATATTTGAATATTGATTCAAATTTAACGGGAATGCTGAGTTTTCAGTATTCATTTTTTTTGTGTAATTCATTAAAAATAAAACAAATTATTATGTCGACAAACGAACCAAAACAAGGGCATCCTAAAGGACTTTACTTTGTTTTTGCCACCGCCATGTCAGAGCGATTCAGCTATTACGGCATGCGCGCCATTTTTACACTTTACCTCATCAAAGCCCTGTTGATGGACAAGGAATTAGCTTCCACTATTTATGGAAATTACACCGGATTGGTTTACCTCACACCGCTGATCGGCGGTTATGTGGCCGATCGATATTTGGGTATGCGACGTTCCATTCTTTGGGGCGCAATCCTGATGATTTTTGGTCAATTGTTCATGTTTAGCAGTGCGGTATATTTTCAAAATGGCGAAATATCAAAATGGTTGATGTATACAGGATTGGCTTCGCTGATTTTTGGAAATGGATTTTTTAAACCGAACATTACCACCATTGTCGGAAGTTTGTATGTTCCGGGTGACAAAAGGCTCGATTCGGCTTACACCATTTTTTATATGGGCGTAAATGTGGGGGCATTTATTGCTCCGTTGCTTTGCGGATTCTTCGGCGACACAGGCAATCCGGCCGATTTTAAATATGGTTTTTTGGTAGCAGCAATCGGAATGTTCCTCAGTTTAATATTGTTTGTGGGTTGGAAAAGTAAATTCTTGATTGGACCAAACGGTGAACAATTGGGAATTGAAGCAGCCGGCAAAATGGAAATTCATAAATCGGAAAAAGAAGTCGCTCCCAAAAAAAGTTCCAAACAAAACATGGTTGAATTCTTGGCTTGGGCATTGGGCGGCGTGGTTCTATTTAGTGTTTTTCGTTTCGCTGTGCATTTTGATATTATCGGCGCACTCATTTTTTCTATCTGCATTATTGTTCCGGCTTATATCATTTCCGATCGGTCGCTTACCAAGATTGAACGCGAGCGGATTTGGGTAATTTATATCATTGCTTTTTTCGTTATTTTCTTCTGGTCGGCTTTCGAACAAGCCGGTGCATCGCTGACTTATTTTGCTGATGAACAGACAAATCGCGAAATTTTCGGTTGGACTATGCCGGCAAGTTTTTTCCAATCATTCAATCCTGTTTTTATTGTTTTGTTGGGTTTAGTATTTTCCAATTTATGGATTCAATTGGGCAAAAAGAATATGGATCCGGCGTCACCGGTAAAGCAAGCCATGGGTTTGTTCTTTTTGGCATTGGGTTATTTGGTTATTGCCATGGGCGTAAAAGATATTGAACCGGGCGTAAAAGTGAGCATTCTTTGGTTAACAGGTTTGTATTTTATTCATACCATGGGCGAATTAATGTTGTCGCCAATCGGACTTTCGATGGTAAATAAATTGGCTCCGTTGCGCTTTGCATCTTTGTTGATGGGCGTTTGGTATATGTCGATGGCGACAGCCAATAAATTTGCCGGAATGTTGAGTGGATTATATCCCGAAGCCGGCAAACCGAAATTCATTTTCGGATTTCAAATTGCCACACTTTACGATTTCTTTATGTTATTTGTAATAATTGCCGGTGTGGCGGCTGTAATACTTTTTGCACTTTCCAAATGGTTGCAAAAGTTGATGAATGGAGTGAAATAATTTTTGGTTATAAAGAAAATTCCTTGCCGAACTACCTGCAAGAAATTTTCTTTTTATATCCATTTTTCAAGTTCTTTCGGCTTTAATTCAATTACTTCCAGATTTTGAATTATCTCACCGTCTATTTCAATACGTATCAATGTCTGAACCTTATGAAAGCCATATTTACCGGCTGCTCCCGGATTAATATGTAATAAATCAAGAGTTTTGTCGTGTTGTACTTTCAAAATGTGCGAATGTCCGCAAACAAACAATTTGGGAGGTTGCTGAAAAATTGCGGGACGAACCAATTTGTCGTAATTTCCCGGATAACCGCCAATGTGCGTCAACCAAACTTTCACGCCTTCGCACATGAACCGGTTGTGTTGCGGGAACATCGAACGAATTTCATATCCATCAATATTTCCCCAAACACCACGTAATGGCTTAAATGCACTCAGTCTGTTGGCAACTTCCAATGAACCCCAGTCGCCGCAATGCCACACTTCATCGCAATTAGCAAAATGTTCAAGGATTCGATCATCCAACATTCCATGTGTATCAGAAAGTATCCCGATTCGAGTCATCAATTTCGTTATTTTATGTTCAATAATGTTGCAAATGTAATAAAAATCAACTAGAAAAATAAGTTAAAAATGAATAGCACTCCTCGGTCAGGATTATTTCATGCTTCAAAAGCAACTGCATTTTGTTTGTATTTTGAATTTCGCTACTTTTGTACGCATTTTGGCTTTAATGTATGAAGAAGAGAACAAACAAATTCAAACCATTTATTCAGAAGATGCGATTCAAATATCGTGTTTCTGTACTGAATGAAAACACACTGGAAGAGTCATTTCACCTACGGTTGTCGCGTTTCAGCGTGTTTATGTTTGTTTCAACCTTTTTTCTTATTACCTTTATTTTGTTGACTATATTGATTTTCACCACGCCGATAAGCCGATATTTACCGGGTTATGGCGAATCAGGGAATCGTTCGAACATTATTGCAGAATCCATGCGAACCGATTCGCTTGTTCAACAGGTTGATTTACAGCAAGGATACATCGCTATTATCAAAGGAATTATTACCGGTAAATCAAAACCCGATTCGATTGCTTCATTGGATTCAATCGCTTTGAAACAAAGGGCTAAAATTCTGATGGAAAAGTCGAAAAGGGAAACGGCGTTTGTTGATAAATTCGAGAAAGATGAAAAATACAACTTGGCAAGCATCGACACAAAAACGAACGAAAATATGTATGTTTTCTTTCGTCCAACGAGAGGAGTAATTTCTTCTTCTTTCAATTTGTCAGAGCAGCAATTCGGAATTTATTTGATTACTTCACCCAACGAAAGCGTCATGAGTGTGCTCGGCGGAACGGTTGTTTATGCTGCATTTACTTTTGATTTTGGCTGGGTTATTGAGGTTCAACACGAAAACAATTATCTTTCAATCTATAAAAATAATACCCGTTTGATGAAAAATGTGGGAGATGAAGTGAAAGCCGGAGAATGTATAGCTATTACAGGTGATGCAACCGGGAAGAAAGCCGGTTCACAGTTCTATTTTGAATTGTGGAAACAAGGAAAACCAATTGATCCGGAGGAAGTTATTATTTTTTGACCCCTAAATCCCCAAAAGGGGACTTTAAGATTTTTCATGACAGAAAATAAAAAACAAATCGCTATATTAGGTTCAACCGGTTCTATCGGAACGCAGGCGTTGGAAGTTCTGTCTGAAAACGATGCTTTATTTGAAGTTTACGCTCTGACAGCTAATAATAATGTAGATTTATTAATTGAACAATCCCGAAAATACCAACCCGAAATGGTGGCAATCGGAAATGAAACCCATTATCAAAAGCTCAAAAGTGCTTTGTCAGATTTGCCTATAAAAGTATTTGCCGGCGATGATTCCATTGCTCAGGTTGCTGAAATGGAGCCGATTGATATTGTTCTGACAGCAATGGTTGGTTATTCGGGACTCAGACCAACGATTAGTGCCATTAAAGCAGGTAAAAAAATTGCATTAGCCAATAAAGAAACGCTGGTTGTTGCCGGTGAATTAATTTGTGAACTTGCCGCACAAAATAATGCTTCGATAATTCCTGTCGATTCAGAACATTCGGCGAT
Organism: Paludibacter sp.; assembly: GCA_017882285.1. GTDB lineage: Bacteria > Bacteroidota > Bacteroidia > Bacteroidales > Paludibacteraceae > Paludibacter. Next base: position 8,702 of record JADGPS010000053.1, read on the forward strand.
TTTTCAATGTCTGGCAGGTGAGGGAAACAATCCCATTGAAAAAGTGATTCTGACGGCTTCGGGAGGTCCTTTTCGAACAAAATCCATGCACGAACTGGAATATGTGACAAGTACACAAGCTTTGAAACATCCAAACTGGGATATGGGAGCTAAAGTTACCATTGACTCGGCCAGTTTGATGAATAAAGGCTTTGAAATTATTGAAGCCAAATGGCTATTCGGCGTTTCGTCCGATCAAATAGAAGTGGTTGTTCATCCACAATCCATCATTCATTCAATGGTGCAATTTGTCGATGGATCCATCAAAGCACAACTGGGTATGCCCGATATGAAATTGCCGATTCAATACGCTTTCACGTATCCCGAACGCTTAAAAACGAATTTTCCACGTTTCGATTTCAATCTTTGTTCGCAATTCACCTTTGAAAAACCGGATTTGGAACGTTTCAGAAATCTCGAATATGCCTATTATGCCTTGGATAAAGGAGGTAATATGCCTTGTATATTGAATGCGGCAAATGAAATTGTTGTTGCAGAATTTTTGAAAGACAAGATCGGTTTTTTGCAAATGAGTGATATTATTGAAGATGTATTGGCAAAAGGAGATTTTATAGCTAAACCTACTTATCATGATTATGTAATGACGGATTCAATGGTACGAATTTTGACCAAAGAAATAATTGAAAAAGCCCATGAACTCACTAAAAAAGGACATATTGGAAATTAATGCAATAAAAAATAATAATTAAACAACTAACAAATGACTCTTTAAGCTTCCACCGGCTGGCGCAAGTAGAGACAAATATCTTAATATGGAAACATTCTTAATCAGAGCTTTACAGCTCATTCTTAGTCTTTCGATTTTAGTATTTCTACACGAATTCGGACATTTTGCATTTGCAAGGTTGTTCAAAGTTCGAGTCGAAAAGTTTTATATGTTTTTCAATCCGGGTTTTTCACTTATTCGGGCAAAAAAGATAAACGGAAAATGGAGTTTTAGGTTTTTTGCAAAAAATGTTCCTGCCAACGAACGACCAAAATTGGATGCTGACGGAGACTCAATGGTCGATGCCAAAGGAAAATCGATAACGGAGCAAATCCCTTTATCGGAATTGCCCGAAGGCGATTGGCGCAAATATCCTGAGTCAACGGAATGGGGAATTGGTTGGTTGCCATTAGGAGGTTATTGCTCCATCTCCGGTATGATTGATGAAACCAAAGATAGCTCTCAGTTGGCAGCCAAACCGCAGCCCTGGGAATACCGTTCGCGCTCGGTTTGGCAACGTTTGCCAATTATAACCGGTGGTGTTTTGGTGAATTTTATTTTGGCAATGGTCATCTATTCAGCCGTTCTTTATAAATGGGGAGAAGATTATATACCACTCAAAAATGCAAAATATGGACTACAATTTTCGCCACTAATGATTGAAAATGGTTTCCAAAATGGTGATAATATTGTAAGTATTGATGGGAAACCGGTAGAAAGTCAACATGATGCAGTCAATATGATTTTATACAAAGATGCTAAATCTGTATCCGTTTTACGTGAAAATAAAACGTTGGATTTTAAATTGACTGACAAACTTTCTCTGAAAGAATTAGTAAAAAGAGAAGAAACAAATTTAATTTCAATTCGTTTTCCATTCGTAATTGAAGAAGTTACTTCAAATACTCCTGCAGAAAAAGCAAAACTGCAATCAGGTGATAGTATTACTGGAATAAATGGCAAACAACTTTTTATTTATCAGGATATTGCTGCTGAATTAGATGCTTCACGAAATACGCATATCAACCTCAATTATGTACGTGAGAGAAAACCTGAGCAATCTGAGATTCAACTAAATGAGACAGGAAAATTAGGCGTTGTTGTTCGTCCTATTTATTATTTTTTACAACCAAAACACATCGGATATGGATTCTTTACGTCCATTCCTGCAGGAATAAATATCGGTTGGGAAACTTTGACATCTTATATAAAAGGATTTAAAGTGGTTTTTACTAAGGAAGGTTCGAAACAATTGGGCGGTTTTGGCGCAATTGGTAAAATGTTCCCTAAAACATGGGATTGGCAAATTTTCTGGTCTATGACGGCTTTACTTTCTGTCATTCTGGCATTTATGAATTTTTTACCCATTCCGGCTTTGGATGGCGGTTACGTTTTATACTTGATATACGAAATGATAACCGGCAAAAAACCAAGCGATAAATTTCTTGAATATGCTCAAACTGTCGGATTCATTTTACTGATGGGTTTACTCCTGTATGCCAACGGGAATGATCTTTTCAAAGCTATCTTTAGGTAGTTGATTGGTTAATTAGTTAATTAGTTTATCAGTTTATTGGTTCATCAGTTGGTTGGTTCATCAGTTTATTAGTTAACCAATCAACAAGTTAACCAATTAACCAATCAACATTATGCTGAGATGAAGAAAACCTTAGCCTATAATCCCCTTTCCATGCCGACTTATGTCATGGCAAAACCCATCGGTTCAAGTTGCAATCTCAACTGTTCGTATTGTTATTATCTTGAAAAAGCAAAATTATACGAAAACCGCAAAAGTCTGCAAATGAGCGATGAAACGCTCGAAAAATACATTGAAAGTTATAAAAGAGGAGCTGAAATTGTAAATTAACTTCAACTCATGCAATTTCGACACATTTCAAATTGTTTCCGGTTTTCGAGAACTTTTTCTCTGAAATCGAAAGCTTTTTTACTTTGCCAGCAAGCCGAAAAAGAGTATTCATGGATATTTCCGAAAGAATGTTCTGAAGCTTTATCAAAACAGCATGGTAACACGTCGCCATGAACATTCACCACTGCTCCGCTCCATAATCGTCCGCAATAATTTGATTGACTGCCTTTTATCACGTATTTTCCATCTTTCATTTTTTTATAACGAGAATACTTATTTTTTGTTGGCAACAGGTTATTTCCAATCTCAAAATCGTAAAGTTGAGCGGTTTTGAATGTAAGTCGATCAACTTTCAACGTTTTTGCAAGTTGTTTCATTTCAGCCATTTGATGTTCATTGGTTTTTAAAACCAGAAATTGAATTTCTACCAAGGGTGTCAGCGAATTCAGTTCATTTTTCCAGAAAACAATATGTCTTATGCCATCAAGCGTTTTTTCCAGATTTCCTCCAACCCGGTAAGTTTCATAGACTTCCTGCGTTGTCCCATCTACCGAAATAATAAGCTTGTCTAAACCTGAAATAACAATTAGCCTGGCATATTCTTTATTTAAAAACTGTCCGTTTGTTGAAGTTGAAGTAAAAATTTTAGCTTTATGAGCATATTCTATTAATTGCGGCAATTGTTTATTTAACATCGGTTCTCCCTGAAAATAAAGAATGATTTGTTGAAGAGTCGGCTTTAACTCATCAATTAAATTTTTGTAAAGTGAAAAATCAAAAGATGCTTTTTCTGTTTTAGCTATTTTTCTGATTCCAACAGGACATTCGGGACAATGTAAATTGCAATAATTTGAAACTTCAACCGAAAGAAAAAACGGCATACATTTTTGGTGTTTCTGTAAGTTGCCGATTGAAAAGATATAAGAGAATAGCAGACGAAATAAATTTAGTGCTTTGTTAAATGAAAGATAACTTGTGATGTTAAAAATGTACCGTATTTTCCAAAATAATTTATTCATAGTAATGTTTTTCAACTTAATATTTCACGCAAAAAACCTGTTAACAAAGATATTTCAAACTTTTTTCGAAAAAAGATTAACAAAAAATGTCAAAATCAAGTGCAAAGTAATATAAATTCATTGAAAAATTATATATTTGCAGCCAGATTGACAAAAAATAGAAATTAAATAACTTATAACAAAAAATTCAAATTTATGAGAAAGCAATTATTTTTCGCGGTTTCAATGGTGTTTGCCTTAGTATTCAGCTCATGTACGAAAGACATGGCCGCATTAGATCCTGGCTTATTTAAGTGTAATCCAAACCCACTCGAAGTTAAGGGTGGTAAAGTAGATGCAACTATTACCGGGACTTTCCCTGTTAAGTATTTCAATAAAAAAGAAGTAGTTACAGTTACTCCTGTTTTGAAATTCGAAGGGAAGGAAGTTAAAGGAACACCTGTTCAATTCCAGGGTGAAAAAGTAAAAGGAAATGATCAGGTAATCGCTTACAAAGTAGGCGGAACTTACACCATGAATGTTTCATTTAATTATTTGCCCGAAATGGCAAAATCGGAACTCTATCTTGAGTTTAACGTTGTTGCAAAAAAGAAAACCTATCAAATCCCAAGCGTAAAAGTAGCAGATGGGGTTATTGCAACATCGCAATTGGTTTCAGTAAATCCTTCAGAAATGACTCCCGTTATTATGAACGACAAATTTCAACGGGTGATTCAGGAAAAACAAGATGCTGATATCATGTTCCTGATTCAACAATCAAAACTTCGTAAAACAGAATCAAACTCGGCTGATGTGATTTCTTTAACAAAAAAAATTAAAGAAGTAACTGAATCGCAAAATCAACAGGTTTCGACATTCGAGGTTTCGGGTTATGCTTCGCCTGATGGTGGAATGAAATTAAATGCCAACCTGGCTGAAAAACGTGAAGTTGTAACAGTTGATTTCTTAAACAAAGAATTCAAAAAACTGAAAACCACCGTAAAAATCGATTCTAAATTTACTGCTGAAGACTGGGAAGGCTTCCAAAAATTAATGGAAAACTCTAACATTCAAGACAAACAAATAATTTTGAGAGTGTTGACCATGTATACTGATCCTGAACAACGCGAGCGTGAAATTAAAAACCTTTCAGTTGCTTTTAAAGAAATTGCTGAAGAAATTCTACCTCAATTACGTCGTTCCCGGTTGAATCTGACGATTAATGTAACCGGAAAATCTGATCAGGAAATCATAACACTAGCCAAAGAAGATGCTTCAAAACTTTCGGTTGAAGAATTGCTCTATGCAGGAACTTTAACCAACGATTTAGGCGAGAAAGCATTTATTTATCAAAAAGTTACCGAACTTTATCCGACTGATGTTCGTGGATTTAATAATTTAGCTGCGATTGAATATCAACAAGGAAATATTGCTGATGCTTCACAAAATATTACTAAAGCATTGGAAATTAATTCTCAATCGGCTGATGTAAATTACAATGCCGGAATTATTTCATTAACAAAAGGTGATTTGGGGAAAGCTGAAGAATACTTCGGAAAAGCTGCCGGAACAAGTGGTAACATTGGCGAAGGTTTAGGCTCAATCTATACCATTAAAGGAGACTATTCAAAAGCTAAAACTTATTTTGGTTCAACTGCATCTAACAATGCTGCATTGGTTCAAATCCTGAATGCCGATTATAGCGGAGCCCGTAATACCTTGTCAGCAGTTCAACGTCCAAATGCCATGACTTCTTATTTAGGCGCAATAATCGGAGCACGCACAAATGATCGTGATGCTGTTTACAGTAATTTGAGAAATGCAATTAAACAAGATGGCGCCTTGGCTGCAAAAGCGTCGAAAGATATCGAATTTGCAAAATTTGTAACTGATGCTACTTTCCTCTCAATTGTTAAGTAATTGAATTCAACTACTTTTTAAAAAATCCGATACATTTGTTGTGTCGGATTTTTTATGTTATTGCAATCTGCAAAATCAGGAGTATTCTGCTATATTAGTATCCTTTATCTCGATTAATATTTTGTTAGATTTAATGAACATTAAATGAAAATCATCCCAACAACATTTTCATTTTCGGGCATTTAACCGTATCTTTGTAGGCATTTTCAAAATTTAGAAAAATCGAATATCAGAATGAAGGAAAACGAACAAATTGTAAATAAAATTGTTGAAGGTATACAGGAACGTAAAGGCAAAAATATAGTCGTTGTTAATCTGAATAAGTTGAAAGAAGCTCCTTGCTGTTACTTCGTGATTTGTGAAGGTGATTCAAATGTACATGTTAATGCCATTGCACTTTCCATCAAAGATTGGGTTCGTGATCAGATTCAGTTAAAACCATATGCAACCGATGGTTTTGAAAACTGTGTATGGATTGCAATGGATTACGGACAAATTATAGTTCATGTATTTCAACGTTCTACCCGTGCTTTCTACGACATCGAACATTTATGGGCTGATGCCAATTTGAAGAAATTAGAGGATATTCTTTGATTTTCTGCTTTTTATTGAGTCAATCAAAACCAATCAAAATTTTTTTGTTTTAACTAAAAGTAAATAGCAAAATAACAATAGGAAAAGTAATGGAAAATAAATCACCAAATCAAAAACCGGTCAAATTACCCGGCAAACTCCCCAGATTCAATATTTCGTGGATTTACGGCATCATCATTTTATTTTTGGTAGGATCTTATTTCTTTAAAGAAAATATACCAACAAAAGAAGTTCCATTTACTACTTTCAAAGAGTATGTTAAACAAGGAATGATTGAAAAAATAAATGTTTTTAATTCAAAAAATGAGATTGAAGCTCAATTGATTAACTACAACCAAATTTCAAAAGATACGGCTGCTCTTCGTAAAGCTTTTGGTGCGAATTATATAACTTTCGCTTCCAATCCAAAAGTTTTGAAAGATTCATTGACAAAGAAAGATACACAAGTTTTGAAAAAAATCTTTGGTGAAAAATACGAACTATATTCTAAAACCCGTATAATTTCAATCAGTGTGCCCTCCGAAGAGTTTTCACGATTTATTCAATCTGCCGAAGACAAATACGGTTTCAAAGGGAGCGTGGAATATCAGGAAGGCAGAAACTATGTTGACATTTTCTTATATAGCATTTTGCCATTTTTGTTGTTAATTCTTTTCTTTGTATTTATGAATCGCCGAATGTCGGGCATGGGTGGAGGTTCCGGTGGTGGTGGAATTTTCAATGTGGGAAAATCGAAAGCACAACTATTTGATAAAGGCGACACAACCAATAAAATTACTTTCAAAGACGTAGCCGGATTAGCCGAAGCAAAACAGGAAATTGAAGAAATAGTTGAATTTCTAAAAAACCCCGGGAAATATACTGAGTTAGGTGGTAAAATTCCTAAAGGAGCTTTGTTGGTCGGCCCTCCTGGAACAGGTAAAACTCTGTTGGCAAAAGCGGTAGCCGGCGAAGCTGATGTTCCATTCTTCTCCATGTCCGGTTCGGATTTTGTGGAGATGTTTGTTGGAGTCGGAGCGTCCCGCGTTCGCGATTTGTTTCGTCAGGCAAAAGAAAAAGCACCCTGTATCATATTCATTGACGAAATTGATGCTGTTGGTAGAGCTCGTGGAAAAAATCCGAATATGGGAAGTAACGATGAACGGGAAAACACCTTGAATCAATTATTAACCGAAATGGATGGTTTTGGTTCGAACAGCGGTGTAATTATTCTGGCTGCCACCAACCGTGCTGATATTCTGGATAAAGCGTTGCTTCGTGCCGGACGTTTTGACCGTCAGATTCACGTTGATTTACCGGATGTTCATGAACGGAAACAAATCTTTAATGTTCATCTTCGTCCGATAAAAATCAACGAAACAGTGGATGTCAATTTCTTAGCCAGACAAACTCCGGGATTTTCGGGTGCTGATATTGCCAATGTTTGTAACGAAGCTGCCTTGATTGCTGCCCGCAAAAATAAAACATTTGTCGAAAAACAAGATTTTTTGGATGCTGTTGATAGAATTGTAGGTGGCTTGGAAAAGAAAACTAAAATTACTACCAATGCCGAAAAGAAATCAATTGCCTATCACGAAGCCGGTCATGCTACTATCAGTTGGATGACAGAACACGCCAATCCACTGGTGAAAGTAACCATTGTGCCACGAGGAGAAGCATTGGGTGCAGCCTGGTATTTACCGGAAGAACGACAGTTGACCAATCGCGAACACATGCTCGACGAAATGTGTTCAACACTTGGCGGACGTGCAGCTGAGGAAGTTTTCTTACACCAGATGTCCACCGGTGCAATAAACGATTTGGAACGGGTAACAAAACGTGCATACGCCATGGTAGCCTATTTTGGGATGAGTGAAAAGCTTGCTAACATGAGTTATTACGATTCAACGGGGAATTCCGATTATGGTTTTACGAAACCATACAGCGAAAAAACGGCAGAATTAATTGATTCAGAAGCAAAATATATTGTAGCTGTTGAATATACGCGTGCAAAAAAGATTTTGACAGAAAATGCCAAAGGTCATAATAAATTAGCAGAATTACTGATTGAAAAAGAAGTAATTTTTGCTGAAGATTTGGAAAGAATATTTGGTAAACGCCCATGGACTTCACGCAATGACGAATTGATGGCTCAAAATGGAAATGTTGACAGTTTGGAAGAAACATTAATTGAACCGGAAGCTCCTCAGATACCCGAAAATACAAGCGAAGAAAAACCAAAGAAAAATGCAAAGAAAAATGCAAAGTAATTCCCGTCAGGTAATATTACAACGAATAGCAGCCGCCGCAAAAGGGCGGCTTGCTTTTGTTGAACCCTCTTCTGATGCGGAAGAAGTATACAAACCAATTTTACCGGATGCTGTTTCCTGCTTTAAAAATGAACTGGAAGCAATAAACGGACAATGTATTTTGTGTGAAAACGAGTCGGATTTATATACAAAACTCAACGCATTCGTTCAATCCCGGAACTTTCCGTATCTCTTTTGCCGCGATTCTTATATAGCCAATCAGTTAAAGGCAAACAATATTCCATTTTCAAACGAACGTGCTGATTTTGAAAATATGGAGGCCGGCATTACCGGTTGCGAATTTTTAGTGGCTCGTACCGGTAGCGTGTTGGTTTCGTCAGCCACAGAGTCCGGTCGACAAATGAATGTTTTTCCACCCGTTCATATTGTCTTAGCACATGTTTCACAGCTTGTTGACTATCTTACAGATGCTTTGGTAGCTTTGCAGGAGAAGTACGGAACTGAACTGCCATCCGCTATTTCGACCATTACAGGTCCAAGCCGCACAGCCGATATTGAAAAAACCTTAGTGCTTGGTGCTCACGGACCAAAAGAATTTATAGTTTTTCTCTCCAAAATCTAAAGTTTTGCTATCTTTGTAGCATATATTTCGTCAAACTCTACTTGTCGATTTATGCTTCATAATTACAAATAACCTTATTTCGTAAGTTTATGAATAACTTTGTTAAACGAACACTGAGTGGATTTATCTTTGTCACCTTAGTTGTTGGTTCAATTTTGCTTAGTCATTTCACTTTTTTAGCTGTCTTTACCTTGATTTGCGGGTGGACTGTTTACGAATTTCATAAACTTACGAATCAACAATCAAATGTTAACGTCAATATCTGGGTAGCTGTCTTTGGAGCGATTCTTCTTTTCATCAGTTCCTTTATTTCTGCTTCGGGCAGTTGGCATTTTCCGATTTTTCCGATTTATGGATTGTATGTAATTCTGTCCTTAATTTCAGAATTATATCAACAGAAAACGAATCCAATTCACAATTGGGCTTATTTTATGCTTGGTCAACTGATCGTTGCCTTGCCATTTTCAGTACTCAATTTTATTCTTTTCATTAGCGACTATCAACCCATCATTTTACTGGCGGTTTTTGCAACCATTTGGGTGAACGATACCGGAGCCTATTTGGTTGGAGTAACTTTTGGAAAACATAGATTATTCGAGCGCATTTCCCCTAAAAAATCCTGGGAAGGATTCATAGGAGGATCTTTATTTGCCTTGCTTTCGGGATTTGCTTTTTCCTTGTTTATTCCTCAGATAAGTCTTATTAACTGGCTTGTTTTTTCAGAAATTATTGTCGTTTTCGGAACCTTTGGTGACTTAATTGAATCGTTGCTAAAACGTACCTTGGATGTGAAAGATTCAGGCAATGTGATCCCGGGACATGGCGGATTACTTGACCGTTTCGACAGTATGTTGTTGGCTGCACCGGCAGTTTTTATATATCTGAGTTTTTTATTTACCAAGTGATTTACTCAAACTAATCAATCAATCAACTAATAAACAAAATATGAAATTTGATTTTGAAGAAATACGTTGTTTTAAAAACGAAGAAGTGCATGATGTATTGGAGCGTTTGAGTAGCGAAAAACAGTTTATGAAAGTGCTGAGCACTGTATATCCATTACTTCCCAAAGAAGTGATTAAGCAACGTTTGTCAAGTTTTCAATCCAATTATGCTTTTCAAAAGGAAATGGTGTATCCGTTTTTGCAATACCTGGAGGCAAACATGACAAAAGGAATTAAATTGAACGGACTTGAACGGATTGACCTGTCAAAATCCTACCTTTACATTTCGAACCACCGCGACATCATTCTCGATTCTGCTTTTCTTTGCGGAAAATTTATTGAGAAAAACATGGATACAGTTGAAATTGCTATTGGAGATAATTTATTGATTTTCCCATGGATAGAAGATTTGGTGAGGGTAAACAAGAGTTTTATTGTGAAACGTGGTCTGAGCACCCGACAAGTGTTGGAAAGTTCCCAACGACTTTCGGCTTATATCGACTACACCATTCATGAAAAACACCAGTCTATCTGGATTGCACAACGCGAAGGACGCGCCAAAGACTCTAACGACCGCACACAGGAAAGTTTGCTGAAAATGTTTAATATGAATGGTTCCGGAAGTTTTACTAAAAATCTTTCCACATTAAATATCTGTCCATTGAGTATTTCGTACGAGTATGACCCCTGCGATTTTCTGAAAGCTAAGGAAATGCAACAACGTCACGAAAATCCCGAATTCAAAAAAGATCCTATGGATGATTTGTTGAACATGCAAACCGGTGTAATGGGTTATAAAGGTGCAGTAGTGTACGAAATCACCGGAGATATTCAAACTGATTTGAAGAAAATTGCTGCTGAAACGTCCAATCGAAATGAACAAATCACACTTACTGCCGAATTGATTGACAAACGCATTCACTCCAATTATACCATTTTTGCCAATAATAAAATTGCTTATGATATCTTGAAAGAAGGGAAAAACTTTTCTAATGAATATACCACAATTGAAAAACTCGATTTTGAACGGTATTTGTCCTTACAAATCGCCAAAATTGATCTTCCCGACAAAGATGAGGATTTCCTGATGAAAAGGCTGCTTGAAATGTATGCTAATCCATTGATAAATCATCTGGCTGCTTTGTAAAACTATAAGCTTTAAGCTTTCTAACTTTCCAACTAAATCAGTATCCCAAAATCTTCAACATGGATTTATAGCTTTGTTCCTTGGCAAAAAGTTTAGTAAAGTATTCACCATCTTCGTCTTTATCAATGATTACTAGTTTTGGCGCGGGAATCAGGCAGTGTTGAATGCCTCCAAAACCGCTCAGCGATTCCTGATATGCACCAGTGTGGAAGAAGCCGATATATTGTTCCCTGTCTTCGTGCATTTTAGGAAGAAAAACGGCGTTGGAATGTATTTCAGCGTTGTAATAATCTTCACTGTCGCAGGTCAAACCGCCTAGGTTTACACGCTCATACTCCGAATCCCAATTATTGATGGCCAGAAAAACATAGCGCTGATTGATAGCCCAAGTATCAGGCAATGTCGTCATAAACGAGCTGTCAATCATATTCCAAAGCTCACGGTCGTTTTGTTTCTTTTGATTTACAATGGAGTAAAGAATAGCACCGCTTTCGCCCACCGTATACGAACCAAATTCGGTAAAAATATGCGGTTCAGGTACACCGTTTTGGGTACAAATAGTTTTGATTTGTGCCACAATTTCTTCGGCCATATATTCATAATCGTACACCATATCCAGGTGGGTCTGAATAGGAAAACCACCTCCTATATTCAAACTATCGAGTTGTGGACACTTCTTTTTCAATTCGCAATACAGATTTACCGCTTTATTCAACTCATTCCAGTAATAGGCTGTATCTTTCACACCGGTATTGATGAAGAAATGAAGCATTTTCAGTTCTACTTGCGGGTTATTAGCAATGTGTTTGGTGTAATACGGAATAATGTCGTTGTAGCGAATCCCTAAACGTGACGTATAAAAGTCGAATTTCGGTTCTTCTTCAGCCGCGATGCGCATACCCACGTTAAACTTGATGTCGAAGTCTTTTAGTAATAAGTCCAGTTCGAATTTATTATCAAGTATAGGAATGACGTTAGTAAATCCCTGACGCATTAGATTTTGAATGTTTTCAACGTATTGAGGTCGTTTAAATCCATTACATACAACAAATGTTTCTTGTTTAATTAATCCTTGTTCATACAAAGTTTCCAATATATTGATATCGAATGCAGATGATGTTTCGATATGTACGCCATGTTTCAACACTTCCTCCAACACAAAAGAAAAATGCGAACTCTTCGTACAATAGCAATAATTATAGTCACCTTCATAATCCACTTTTGCCATTGCAACATTGAACATGCGTCGCGCTTTCTGAATGTTTTCAGCTATTTTGGGGAGATACGAGATGCGGAGTGGTGTTCCATATTGCTTGATAATATCCATTAATGGCACCCCACACCATTCCAGTTCATTTTCAACAATATCGAATTCTTCGTTCGGAAATTCAAAACTTTGTTCAATAAGATCAATATATTTATTTTTCATTGCTCTTGTTTTTTATTGAATTAATATGAAATGTAAGTGAGATAGATTTGAGTTGTTGAAACAATGTAAATAACTTAGATTTGATTTTTTTACACGAAAAAGTGTGCAAAAGTAATGTTTTATTTCAAAAGTGGGATAAAATTAGTCGGGTATTTTTTATTTTTCTGTATGAAACAAGGTTTATAAGTTTGTTTAAGTCTTAAACATCCTGATTCCCTCCACGCTAAGAATCAACCATTCAACAGTTTTTTTATGAATCTAAAAAAAGAGAAGAGAAAAACCTCATTTAGAATATTGAAGAAATTAATTACAATACTTCGTTAAACTTAATGTTAATTATTTGAATATCAAGAAAATAACCCCGATATTATTTGTATAAGTCATTGGAAATCACTACCTTTATAGG
>JADGPS010000012.1 GCA_017882285.1 Paludibacter sp.
CGGATGATTCCCGAGCACAAAATTCAATGCATTCAATAAATATTTAGAATCGTAGATTTCAGGAAAATCTTTCAAGAGAAAATACTGATTTACGGCAAAACTCTGGATATTCCAGCCATCGCCCCAGATGTAAGGATGATATGGTACACCAAACGGATTTTCGTTTTGCAACTTGTCCACTTCCACTTTATATCCGTTGGCTGCTGTAATAACTAATGCTGTAAGTTTGGCATTATTGATTTGTTTTAAAACCCTACCCAAATATCCAATTACATCGTTACGTTTTAATACTTCGGCATTCGTATATTTCAGAATGTCCTGCTTGTATTTTTGGTCTGCGGTAGTAATTAATAATTCTACAGCTGCATTAATTTTGGAAGCAGTCAGCTTTTCATTGTTTATTACATTTACACGGCTATAAAGCACTTCGGCAGCCGAAATGGATTGAACCGATAATGTATCGTTAAACCCTTTCAATACCCGTGCGGCGGTGGCCAATGACTTGGCTACATCCAGTTCGCGTCCCGGATTTTCTTCGGTAAAGACCAGTCGATCATCCAACTTTCCCGATTCGGTAGCCGTTACTTCATCTTCTTTCAATGCAGGATTATATTTCCGTCCATCGGTAATGGTAGCCGCATCACCCAAATGAACGTACTGACGAATGCTGTTTTCGATAATGCCACGATACAAACGACCCATGCTTTGATAACCTGCCAGTATAGAGATTACGCCATGTTCAACTTGCTGGAGCAAGTCGTTTTTGCCGTCAGGACGATGAATTTCAACTACATGCAACTTCTGATCTATCGTGGTCTGATCCCAATCGGGATGAAATAATTCGTAAGCTTGCGATAATACCCAGACTGTTCCTGCCTGTGATTCAACTCGCAGGTCGTAGTCACCGGCATCATGCCATCCGCCTCGATTAAGACCCGGAACCTGTTGCAAGGGTTTGAACCGGGTAAGGGTTGAAGGTCCTTGTTTATATCCATCAAAATGGTTGGAATCAACAGGAGCCATCAGGGCATCGTCCATGTGGCAGAGACCATGCCATACGCGGTATCCTTCGTTGATGCGCATGTGGCACATTTGTACCGGAAGGAAATATTCGATGGTGGGTTGCCATACGTTTCGGTCGTAGACATTATCGCTGATGCGGAAAGGTTGGGTGCTGTTTCCGGCGTAGCTGATCTGGTACATACCGGGTGTAGTAATATCCGAAAAATCGAAGCGATAATAATTGAAGCGTAGGAATTTTCCCCATTTCTGAGGCTCTACGGTACGGATTTCTTTCAACCCGCCATTTTCGGAGATACGATACAGGCTTACTTTTTCGACCGTCGACGTGTTTTTATCCACTTCTATTTCGGCTATCTTTTGTTGTTTGGGGTGATAACCAATCTGACTGACATGCACAACAGGTTTCGAACGAAAATCTTTCAGTACATTGCAATCAACTACCCATTCGATGGCTCCTTTTATTTTTCCGGGGGTTACGAGTGAGCGAACAACAAACCAACCGTTGTTGTGATAAAAACGTCCATCGAGCAATTGCAAAGGTTGTCCTTTACTTTCAATCACCATCGATTGCGCTGTAATTTCGGGAGCAACGGTTAACTTCTGTCCCATTGCCATAGGGAAAGCCTGCCAGAGTCCATCAACATCTTTTTCCATCGGACCATTGGCTTGTGTTGGAAAAATTCCCAATTGTCCATCGAGATACCAACTTTTTCCAAACAAAATAGCCGGAAATAATTCAAAATTAAATCCTACTTTTTTTTCCCAACCTGCAGGTAATGCTTTGTCCAGATCGACCAAAATACGAAACTTATTTCCTTCGGCAATTACCCGTACATGATAGGTGAAGTTCAAATCCGGATATTCTACCGGATTGAAACCTTTGCGGTTTATACTTGAATCGGGATAGGTACAACTTACGCTGATTTCATTATTCATCTTGTCGACTGTCCGTTTTCCTACTTTTGGAATTGGTTGCCATTGTCCGGGAGTAGGTTCCAGTCGTAAATCGCCGTTGGTACCTATGCGAGTTCCGTTTTGAATGATACCAACTCCTCCCTGATGACCTTCGGGATAGATATCAAAAAAAACCATCACATTCAGACCCGGTTTTTCGAAATACCCGTTTTCGTTGATCTGAAGCGATTGGGCCGGAGCGTTGGCCGGAAAGAAGAAAATAAAAAGGAACAGAAAGAAGGATATGATTTTGGATTTCATTATTGAATGAGTTGTTTTTAAGTTCTCGATGATTTAATCTACGGATAAAAGTCAGCTTATACCGATTGCACAAACAATATAGCCCAATTTCGACTCCCGTCAAGTCGGGACAAATTCGTCTTATTGTCCGATTTGTTTGTATGCATCGGCATTAACAACAGTAGACATATAAAACAGATTGGACTGTTTTATATGTACAGTTGGTATTACATGCCATCCTTAGCATTAAATTTCGAGTCCAAAGGTACAAAATTTGTTTCTTTTGTGACGTATGTTTTTTAAAATTCATACATATCAAAAAAATAGTCGTGATGGCTAATTCATTTCTTTAAAACAAAAAAAACTCCCCGATACACATCAGCATACCGGGGAGTTTCTTAACTTTACTTACTAATTGCGCGCAGAATCTTTAGCTCCATTTTGTAAAAATGCCGGCAACTTCTTTTTCCATGCCAGCACAAAAATACCGAGCGCATACAGGCCCACATTAAAAATGCTGATGGAGAAAATGCCAACTGAAAAGATTCCTGCCGAAAAGATGCCAATGGAGAACATCCCGGCTGCAAATACGCCCATAGCATAATCGCCCGATGAAAAATAATTAAAGTTTAAATTACCAATACTGATTTGATTGCCATGTAAGGCCACTACCACTGCTCCGATAATTAAAAGAGCTACTGCTGTTACTAAAATCCAATGTTTTTTCATTTTTCTGAAAATTTAAATAGTTTATATTAATTTGTGTCCGTTTGAACTACGATGCAAAACTATTTCAACTTCAGAAAACTAAAAAATAATTGGGATATTCGGATGTTAATTGGGATAAACGGTTATTGAATGGGATGATGCGTAATTTGTTCGGGATAAACGGCCGGTTAAAAGCGGGAAATGATACGGTCTTTTAAGTTTTTTGAAAAATTGCGCGAAACCGGAATTTCCGTTTCCGTATCGTTCAAGTCCAATCTTAAGCCCTGCGAATTACCTTTTACCTGTATAATTTTATCGATATTTACCACAAAGGCCCTGTGACATTTCTGCATCGAAGGATAGTGTTCGAGTTGCAATTCAGTTCGTTTTAAGGTCGACCGTAAAAGGGTACTTTTTAATTTTTCCTCTTTTGTGTAGAAAATTTCAATGTAATTCCCCGTCGACTCGATGTACAGCAGATGGGATAATTCAATTTCAAACCGGTCTTTTTCATTATCGGCAGTTAAACAAACCCGTTCGTCGCCCCGCGCTTCGTTTTTCCGGTTCAGGCTGCTGTTGAATTCCTGCGCCGATTTTAAATTCTGCGCCAATAGTGCATTCTGCTGAATGATGGTGAGTACAACAATCGGAATTATCCCCACAATGGAAGTATAAACCTGAAACAATAAAAAGTAATGCAGGTTCCAGAACGAAAATAAAACCGAGGTGTAGACGAAATTACCCAACCCGATACTGAAAATAATAAACACAAGCCAGACAATCTGTTTTTTTACCGTCCAACGTTTATTTTCGAACAGGGATGGGAAGAAAAACGGAATAAGGTGCAGATTAATCAGCAGGATGACGAAAGTAACAAAGCCATACCCGAAGCAGAAAGCCGCTTTATACAGGTTGTTGCTTCCCGATATACCAAAGGGTTGGAAAATCAGCATAAACAGTCCGATAAACAAACTGATGGTAATATTCAGTTTCCATTTATTGCCCGACTGCGGGTAGGGTTGACCCAGGTATTGTTTTATCATGGCATGACGAGGTTTTTTTCTTTGCAAACTTACAGAAAAATTTGAGATTTATAAGAGGGTCAAATAAAAATCAAGACCACTTCTTTGAAGGTTTTGCAAAATCGTTTTATTAGAACCAATTTAATTAACGTAGTCTAAGCTACAATCGTGTAATTTAAAGTAGCAATATTTTGAAACGAATAAGTGTCAATATAAAACCAAAAAACTCCCCGATACGCATCAGCCTATCGAGGAGTTGTCTTTTATCTTGGTTCTTGATTCTAAAATCTAAGATCTTATTTCGCCATACTTCTCCTCACTCAGCCAAAAATCCGGACATACCACCTTTACTTCGGCATACGTTAAGTCGTAGAGCTTGAAAACCAATTCATCTATTTTGTGCTCTATGTCAAAAAAGTCAAATTATTTATTTCCTGCCAAAGTTTTTCGCCTCGGGAGTCGATTAAGTTATTGATTAATTTAGAGTTGTTCATTTTTTAAACTTGATTATTCGGATATCTTTCTTAATATATTCCATATTATTTTTCTTATATTCATTATGTTAGGAAAAATCATATCTATTATCTTTTGTGATAGATTTAAGGCTCACATGAATCCTCATCATTGTTCAATTCCTCATTGATAACCTTTGCCATTCCAGTTTTTAATACTTCTAAGAATGTTTTATTCCGTAATTCAGCATCATTTAGAAAAGCATCGAATGAAAGTATAAATAGACCGATAGGAACTGAAGTAACTTCATCATCCAATAATGCATCATGTTCTTTGTAGTAAACACTACCAGAAGAATATAACTCAACAAATTTTTCTTCTTTGAGTGATATGCGGAATTCGGCATCAATATCAACAATACCATAGAACCACAATCTTTGAATTTTATTCGGATAATGTTTTATCAATTTTCTGGCGCGTTGTTTTAATTGGCTGACAACTTCTTCTCTTTTAGCCAATGGCAATCCAAGTTTTTTTAATTCAATAATAACTACATCAACCTTTGAGTTTTCTGACATTTCATTTGAGAAAACAATTGCTATATCAGGTCTTTTGATATCTTTAAACTCATTTTCCGAAACTTCAATATATGGCAAAATATCATCAAATTCTCTATCGCTTAAAATGGAAGTGTACGACATGTATTTATCATCCAACAACCATGCATTGTTAGTAAATAAAGTTTTAGCCCAGTCGGACTTTTGAAATGTTTTTTTACGCGGAACAATTAAATCATGTATTTCTAACTCTGAATTTTTTACATCTAAATTTCGGAGATTCTGAATAATAATGTTTCGGTACAGAATATATTCCATTAAAGTTCTGGAAGATACTTCTAATGCCTTTTCATATTTTTCTTCAGAAAGTATATTTTGTGTTTCTAACACTTCTTTTTGTGCAAGAAAAAACTTTTTTTGAGCAACTTCGAGGGCTTTGTTTGTTTCAATAATTCCTACATAATCTTGATTGAAATAACCCTGTAAATGGGGATATGTGTCATATAAATGGCTTTTAATTCTTGTATTCTCAGATTGAATAAATGGAATTTCCTCTGTGAGTATTTCCATTGCATGTTTACGGAATAAATGCTTTGTGGTATTTAAATCATTCTCACTCAAAACTAATTCCTGTCTTGAAGAATTGGATTTACCTTTGAAAAAGTCCGAGAAGAATAGAAAAATAATGTCGTATCCGGCAGGAACAGCCTCTTTAGGCATTATATCTATTGGTATAGTACGACCTTCAACACAAATAGCTGTAACAATAGTAGATTCTTTGTCTGTGCGCTCAACCTTATAGAAAATATCGAATGTTTTGAATAAGTCTAAGTTCTCGGCATTAAATTCTTTTACTTTTAGATTTGTTATTTCGCTGGCAGTGAAGCTTTTAGAATCATTAAAGAAATCCTGGTCTATTTGGGGCTGAAGAGTGGTTAAAGTGATATTGATTTTCAAATCTTTGCCAGCTTTTACTAAAGAAAATAGGTTTGGATAAAAGTGATATGCTATTGATTTAATTAACATACTAGGTTTAATAAAGTCATATGAATTAATTTTTTTACCTTTAAAGCCAGTGAAAATTAGTTTACTGCCTTGTTTATCACTATTTGATTTTGGTAATACCGTGAAATTTTTCTTTTTAAACGTACTTTGAAAAGTAAACTTTCTTGTAGAATTATTATAAGTACTTGTAACATCTATTTTATTGAAGTATTTCAGGAAAACAAGCCTTCCAAGCCCTTTGTGGTCTTCTTGATCAGTTTCAAGTAATATACCGAACTTTTTGTATCTTTCATTTGTAAAACCATCACCATTATCAGAAATAACAATAGTTAAAGATTCAGACGCAGCAAAAGAATCAATATATATTAGAATATCAATCACATCTGCATTGGCATCAATTGCATTTGCAACAGCTTCAAAATAAACTAATTCTAATGAGGTTGCTGTTGGGAAAAAATAACTTATTGCCTTTTCTAAATTAATTTCCATAACTATAATATTGATATTGTTAAACTTTTAATTATATTACTCCTAGTAAAATGAACAAATTACCCTATTTCAGCTTATCACAATAGCCCAGCACTTCTTCTACTTTCTCGACAGAAGTAATTATGTAACTTATTTTGCAGGTTTTAGCTTATCAGTTGGCATGTACGATTTGAATAAGTGCTTGACTACAAAGCGTGGGCTATAAATTCAATGTTTCTTCCAATGTTTTCTTAAATTCGTTTTCGTTTTCATTGTTATAGAAAGGAACACCAGTAATCAAATAGTTGTCTGTGTATATTTTGATTGTCCTTTCTTCTTCTCTAATTTCTTTTAAAAAGTCCTCTTTCCATTTGTCGTGAGCAACCAAGTGAGCACCTTTAGGCTCAATGAAAACTTGATAAGTAAGTTCCTTGTATTTTTTCTGTTTGCAGAATAAAATAAAGTCAGGTTCAAATGCTCTACCGAGCTTGTCAATGATTTTGATTTCTCTTTCGTTTCGGATTAAATAAATGTCTTTGAATTTTTGACCTAAACTTTCAAAGCGTCTAGCGAACATTGAAACAAAAGATTTTTCTTCACTTGTCCCGTAGTTTGCATTGTAAACATACCAAGGCTCATTTGCTACAAGAGTTTCTTGTCCGTCTGCTCTTTCGCTGTCTTTGTAAACTTTGATTTCCTTGTCCTTGAAAACCTTGTGAACATATTCTTTGATATACTCCGAACCTTCATACTCTGTCAGGTTGGATTTTATCTCCGATTCAATGCTTTGTAAAAGTCCTTGTATAGAAAGCAAATAATCATTGTTTGTTATATCTGTAAGTCTTTTCTTTGAACCATTAAAAGTAATTTCCAAACTTCCTAAGTAGTCCATGCTGTCAATAAAATTAGATAGCGAGCCAACATTTGGAAAATACCTCTGTAAACTGTCGAAGTAGAAGAATGGATTTTGTGCCAAAGCAAAACGCACAATGTGTTTTGGAATAACTGAAAGTTTGATGTCTTTACTTTCTATTTTTTCAGTTGTAGTTTCTTCTTCTACAATGAAAACCCCCGACATTTTACCAATCCCTGAAGATAGGATATATGAAAAGTTACGTTTAAAAACTCCAAAGTCAGCAAATGATTTTACATTATTATAGCTTTTAGGAACTTTTTTATTGTAAACGACTTGACCTGTTCTGTAAAATTCAGTTTCCTTAAAGTCTAATTTCAGTGTAAGTTGTTTTGTTAGCAATTTTTCTTCGTCTTCATAAATACCAGAAAGAACAAGAGCTTTCTTTAATTCAGAAATATAGTTACTATTCTCTTTTGTATGATAATAAAGCTCTTCTAATATTTTTAAATCGTTAGATGGATCGTTGTCATATTTTCTTGTATATTTATCTTGACCAGGTTCTAATGAAAACGGAAAATATCTTGCACCTCTTCCAATTAATTGAGCTTCTGAAAGTGTTGTCTTACCAACTGTAGTATTTGTTCCTCCTGAATTCTGACCTTCATATAATCGAACAATATCAAACAAATTCAAAACGTCCCATCCTTCATTTAATTTTTGAACCGCAAAAACTGCACGGATTGGATTATTTTCATCTTCTAATGTGTTTAAAAGTAATTGATTCTTTTCTGCTTCATCGTCGTTGTTTGCACTTATACAATTCTCAAAACGAAAATTCGATTTAATTCTTCTTGAAATTTCGGATGAGGAAATATTTTTTATATCAAAGAATTTAAAAGCTTTCTGAACTATTGAAACTGTTGCTGTATTTCTTATTTCATCAATCGTTTGAGATGACAATACATCTATAAGGTGGTGAAAGTTTACTTTGTTCTGTTCAGATTCTTTAATTGTTTTTTTTGCTTTAAAAAGAATTACAGGCTTTAAGTTGATATTGTTTGCAGTTGCCAATTCTTGACGATATGTGTTTAAAATTAAGGCTTGTATGATGCGTTCTTGTTCATCATACATTGACCTTATAAGATTGATTTCTTTTGAGTATTTGTCAATTCTGAATTGAGCAAGGTCGTATTTGAAAATAACTTTGTCTTGATAATGATTTAGTAAGGCTGCTGTTTCTGTGTCAATAGTAGCAGTAAATTCAAGTAAGATGTTATCAAAATTAGATTCATGAATTTTCTTTACCGTATCTTCCCAGCTACCAAAAAGATTCCCCGATCTTGTTCCTGCTACTAAATGGTGTGCTTCATCAGCAATCAACACCATTTTTTTGTCTTTAAAATCTTCATAAGTAACGCTGTTCTCTTTGGTGTTATTTAAATCAATATGAAGTTGCTGAATAGTCGTGAATTTGATATTGATGTTTTTATCATCAGCACTTTCAAAGGTGTCAGTTTCCTTTATATAAACCTCTTTTCCGTCAATTACTATTTTGTCGTTAAACAAATATTTTGAAGCCTGCGGATTCAAAAAGTTGTCTTTCGTTTTCTTGATAATGTTGTTTGAGTTTACGAAAAATAAAAAGTTCCTATATCCTTTCTCATACAAGTAAAGCATCAAACCCGCCATTATCAAAGTCTTTCCGCTACCTGTTGCCATATTATACAACAAGTGAAACGGTTTATTTGGTCTGCCTTCAAAATCTTCAGTATGGCAAAGTATATAACGCTGAAACGATTCTATTTGATAAGGTCTCTGACCAAAGCCAGACTTAAGATTATCGGTTATATAATTAGGAACAGGAATACGGGCAATTTCTCTTTTACCAAACTCCTGCACTAATGTGTCGTATAAAAAACTCATTGTGCTTATTTTTTAAGTTGGTAAAAATCTTGGGTAACTTTATTTTCCTCCGCCGAAACTGCAAAGTCTTTGTCGTTTATTGAAGAAAGATTTACATACAATTGATTTTTGTCTAACAACTCAACCAAATGTTGTTTTTGTTCTGCTAAGGTTAAGACTTTAAATTCTTCAATATGTGCTTCTTGCTTTTGTATATCCACGTTGTAGTTAAGAAATGATTTTGCTTTCATCTCTTCCCAAATTTTCAATACGGCTTTCGTGTCTTTAGCAGATTTAATTTCTTCAACAAAGTTTTGATTGTATTTTTTAAGTTCAAGGTAAACAAACTGTCCGCCACCTTTCCATTTCACCGCTTTTGAAATTCCAGTTGCATCACCAGCAATTACATTTTTCAGTCTAGTAACGCTGTCGTTATCGCCATAATTCAACTGCTCCAAACCAATGTATTGTCTTTTAAGTTTATGAGCTGCGGCAGTTGTAGTTCCACTACCTAAATGATAATCAAGTACTATGTCATTTTCATTTGTAGCTAATTCAATTATTTGTTTGATAAGTTTTTCTGGTTTTTTCCCATTCTTTAATTTAACTCCGCCTTCATTTGCAATGCCAGCCCAAGATATGTGATTCCAAAAATCGGTTAACAGTTCAGTTACTTCCATTTTGCCATCAAGCTCTTGCATTTTATTTGAATAGAAAGCTAATGCACCGCCTTTATACAAATACATTGTACTACCATCTTCTCTTTGATATTCAATTACCTTATCTTCATTTTTCGATTTTATCATTAAATCTTTTAGTCTTTCAGTCGGCTTATGAGGGTCACGAACACTAACAACATTTGAAGCATTTTTATAGGCAAAATCTTCTATCATAACCTTAATAATACTACTCCATAAATCACCGTATTTTTTCTTGGCTTCGGGTTCGTTTACAAACCCTGCATCTCTAATTACCTTTTCTTTTAATGGAGTAAATTCCCATTTACTAACATCATCGTTCTTGTCTAAATACAGGTTGTAGTTTGCATTGTAACCTACAGGAACATAACCTTTCTTAAACTCAAACTTGGATTTGTTTTTTGTATAAAAAAGAATGTATTCAGTAACGTCAATTGGACCTGGGTTTACAGTTTTAAATCCTGCTGGAGAAGCAGTTTTTATAGATATAACTTGCACTTTATTCTCTTTTCCAAAAACTTCATCTAAAAGGACATTAAGGTAACCTAATTGATGATGATCTATGTGAACATAGATTGCACCTTTGTCACTTAAAAGTGTAAGTGCAACTTGTAGTCTATTACGCATAAATGTCAACCACGTGGATTGATTGAAGGAATCATTGTATTTGAAAGCATCGCTTCCAGTATTGTATGGTGGGTCAATGTAAATCAGTTTTACTTGTCCAGCAAATTCTTCTTTTAAAGAATGTAGTGATAAAAGATTGTTTCCTTTTATAATTAAATTGTCGGTAATTATTCCTTTTTCGTTACGATTAAATTTGCCGAGTGGTTTTTCTCCTTTGTCTGTATAACGAATTGAATTTGTAAAAACCTTTGGTTCTAAAAGTTGAGTTATTTCGTCTTGTGCAAGTGTTTCATTAAAAAATATTTCCTCACGTTTATCTTCTTCACGGCTTTGTCCGCCTTCTAAAACACAGTCTTTAAAAGGCCAAACTAACGCAACTTCGTTGCGTTGTTTCAAGTATTTTCCATCTATGTTTAAACCAACCTTGTTTTTGTAAGCGGTGTAACTATCATTCAGATAGTTCTTTTGCTCCAAGAATTGAACAAATAAAGATTGGTTGAAAACCAATATGCCTTTAATTTCAATAAAGAATTTTGCTTTTAGTTCTTTGTCGTCAAGCAATAAGCCAATAAGTTCAGCATCATAATTCTGTGCTTTATTTATTACAACCCATTTTTTAAGTTCTCCGTTGTCGGTAATATAGTTTGGCTCTTTTTTTAACTGAGTTTCTAATGTTTCGTATAGTTTCATTTTATTATTTATTTAGACTTCAAAGATACAATTATTCGTGCATGTGTCAGTATTAAAATAGCTCTTTTGCAAACATACGTGTGTTATGCCCTAGTACTTTTCTTTAAATCATTTGGTAAAAACAAGTCTATTTCATCGTCTGAAAATGTCAATTCTTCATTTGATTTTAAAGCTTTGCTTGCTTTATCGTATGCTCCATTTATTGACCGTGGTGCACCTTGATAAATATTATGAAGTTCAACTTGTAATTCATCTCTTTTTTGTGTAATTTTTTCAACGTCAATAATTCCAGCTTTAATGTCTGTCAATAGTGAAAGGTAAGTTTCTCGAATATTCCATAAATTAGAAGCGCAATCAGCATGCTTTTGTGCGATTTGCCCCAAATCATAGTTTTTAAGATACGTATTTAGCGCTAAAAGTGTTGTTGAAATAATCGCTGTCAAAATACCAACCCATTTTTGGTCACCAACAATAGTTATCATAATACCTGTTGTTGTTATAGCCGACAAAACTATCTGTGTGACTTTTATTGTTCTATTTCTACTTAATAATATATCTGCACACTTTTCTTGTGTTTTGTGAGTCCATGCAACTCGACCAAAACACTCCCGAATCTGAGATTCAAGTATTTTAATTTGGGAATTTTGTTCCATAAATTTCTCTCCATTTTTGATTTGCTGACCATTCCATATTTTTTCCTTCATATATTAAAGCCTCTAATGATAAATTATAGCATTGTCTAGCTTTACTCTCAAAATTTCCTTTTCTCCAAACATATTGATTAGAGCCTGGAGCCGACCAATATTGTTGGGTTGTATTCTGATTCATAAGATACTGAAAGAAATCTCTCGTCATCCAGTCATAGTATATATAAGAATTTCCTTTGTATGCCCAATTTGTGAGGAAATTATAAGCTAGAGTGTCAATTAATAGTCCGCCAATTGGAACAGCCCAAGTGTCTTTCCAAGCTCTTGCCATTCGACACAGTCTTTTTAAATTATTATTACAAACGGCAGAATTAGCATTAATAATTTCTGCTATTTCAGGTTTTGGGTTTGTTGTTTTCCAACTACCACCATTGTTGGAGTCAGGAAAAGTATAACTACCGTTAGAGTTTAAAAAACATGGAACAATTTCGAAAGATATACCATCTGTAAAGTCTAATTTAATAACTTGTCCATCTGTGCCTAAATAGCTTAAGGAATAAGTCTTACATATAGCATTTTTAACTGCTTGCAGAAGGGAAGATTGCCCATTATAGGTGTAAGCGTTATATTGTGTATAAACACTATATGGTAAAACAAACAACATGTCAATGTCACTTACATGAATAGCCGTACCTCTACCATATGAGCCGACATAAATGCTATGTAATGTTTCTGAATCACTACTGTAAAATTCTAAATTTAATCGTTTCGTGATTTGTTTGTATCTGCTTGATACATTGTTTACTACTATCTGAGGCATTCTCAGATTGGTGCAAAAAGCTTGAAATTTTTCACTGATACTCATGTCTTTTCTTTTTTTTCTTTTCTTTCTTTTCTATAGTTTTGACTAACGACCATGTAGATAGCTGATTTTCAATAGTCGTATTTTTTGGTCGTTAGCAAAATAAGTCGATTGATTTTCAATATCCTGAATTGGTGCTAACACCATGCTATGTGTACTTCAAATTTGTGTATGTGTACTAGAAGTGAAAATATATTATAAGTTGCAAATATACAAAATAAAGTTAAAGACCAAGCTTTTTGGGTAGTTATGAAATAGTATTAAATGAAAAAAGTGAGCAGAAATGTATTATTCCACTCACTTTTAAAAAGATTATCTTAGTAATTTTAGCTTATTCCCAAATTTTAGAGTCTAACTTATCCATTTCCTCGCCAATATAGTTATCTTTTATTTTAGAGTACTATATAATCTTGTAACTGAAATGTTTAGGGCTTCACCCACTTCCTGATTTAGCTCCGTCTATCTTGAGAAAGTGATGTAAAGGGGTTTTTAAGATGTTTCAGATAAGTACAAACTTCTAAATGAAAAGTATAATCTTACTTACGATATTATTAAACACAAAACTCCCCGATACTGAGTTGTACCGGGTAGTTTCTTTTATTGTCTTAAGTCCGCCAGCTGGCGGATTTAGGGGCTGTCTTATTTCGCCATTTCAATAGCCACAGCCACTTGAACGGTAGCTCCAACCATTGGGTTATTACCCATTCCAATGAATCCCATCATTTCCACATGAGCCGGAACTAATGAAGAACCTGCGAACTGAGCATCACCGTGCATACGTCCCATTGTGTCGGTCATGCCGTACGAAGCCGGCCCAGCCGCAACATTATCAGGGTGTAACGTACGGCCTGTACCGCCATCTGAAGCAACTGAGAAGTATTTTTTACCTTGTTCCATACATTCTTTTTTGTAGGTACCTGCTACCGGGTGTTGGAAACGGGTTGGATTGGTTGAGTTACCGGTAATCGATACGTCAACACCTTCGGCACGCATGATAGCCACACCTTCACGAACATCATCGGCACCGTAACATTTCATAGCTGCACGAGGTCCGTCAGAATATGCTTTGGTACGTACTACTTTCAATTCGCTTGTATAATAATCATTGTTTTTCAACTACAAAACTACACATTTCATTTTAAAAAACCTATCATTTTGTTAAATACTTACACATATCCTTACAATTTTTTTAGTAAAGGTAATTTATCAAGGATAATACAATAAAATCCGAGCGGATAACTACCCACTAAAGCAGGTAAAACTTATAGTTTGTTTTTGAATCTTTGATCTGTAATGGAGTGCAGGCGATGTTGTTTTGGGTAGTATTGATAGCTGGTATTGAAATAATTTTTTAGTAATGAAACCAACTGAGCAATAAATATGAAATTAACTCCTTATTTGTATGACTAAAAAGTTTATTTATCTGTTTTATTTCTTTCATTAATGAAAGTTATTGACAATAATTTTCCATAATAATTTAATTTTTGGAAAACAATTCTGTAATTTTCAAATTCTATATTCTTGTATATTAGATATATAAAATTATAAATAGAAAACAATATAAAGTTATCAACATAATGTCGATAACTTTTAGTATTTTTATTTTGTAAATTAAAATATTATGCTTAACATTGCAGCGCTATTGTTGCACAAGGATGTGTAACAAATAAAAGCACCATTTATTTTTTATGATACAGTTAAAAACAATCCAGCGTCCCAACCCACAGGACGCGACTGCTGCCCGCAAGTATTATGTGAGCACGCAGAGTTCAGGGGAAGTTTCTCTGGAGGAGATGTCGGAATTAATTTCCGAAAAATGTACGCTAACTGAAACGGATGTGTTGGCCGCGCTAACCGCGTTGACAAAAGAGATGACTATACATCTGATGGACGGAAAAATTGTGCGTTTTGGCACTTTTGGTTCTTTTCAGTTAGGACTAAGCAGCAACGGTGTTGAAACCGAAGTCGAGTCATCTCGTTTGCAAGTGAAAAAAGCACGTGTCAAATTTCGCCCGGGAAGACGGATTGAAGACAGTTTGCTTCTTTTGAAGTACACTTTGGCTGCAAAACAGTAGGCATTTCGTATGCTAACCCTAAAGCATTTTGCTTCATTTCTCTTTTGAAAATGTGGGTAGCTCCACGATACTTCCTATTTTAAAATTTCACCTTCGAATGCATTGCAGTGCTTCGGGGGTGTTTTTTTGCCTGAATGACTCAAAATAGACTGTAAGTTTGTGTCAAAACTACCTGACTTTTTCAGAAAAAGACTTGATGTTTTCCCGAAAACTACCTGATGTTTTAAAAAAACTACTTGTTGCATTCGGAAAAATCGCTGAAAAGTTGAAACCAAGTTCCAAAACGCACAAAAAAGAGCTTTTGTATCTAATTTCGTTGCAAAGATAGACTAACGGGAGTGTTAATTGTATACTTTCAATCTTTAAATAAATCTAAATAGGGTTAATTTGAGTTCGTTTTATGTTAAAACTGAACATTCAATCGGATGTATTTGTATGAGAATAGTAGGTATAGGTACAGATTTATTTTGCGGAGCAAGTGGTTTTTTAATTGATTTCAAAAAAAGGTTTACTGATTGTTAACAAAATATGCAAATAAAAGCTCCCCGATACGCATTCGCATATCGGGGAGTTGTCTTTTATCTTAGAACCCCCTTTAGGGGGCAGGGGGTCATTTCGCCATTTCAATAGCCACAGCCACTTGAACAGTAGCTCCAACCATTGGGTTATTACCCATGCCAATAAATCCCATCATTTCCACGTGAGCAGGAACAGATGAAGAACCGGCAAACTGAGCATCACCGTGCATACGTCCCATCGTGTCCGTCATACCGTACGAAGCCGGTCCGGCCGCAACATTATCAGGGTGAAGTGTACGTCCGGTACCACCACCTGAAGCCACCGAGAAGTATTTTTTACCTTGTTCGATACATTCTTTTTTGTAGGTACCTGCAACAGGGTGTTGGAAACGGGTTGGATTGGTTGAATTACCGGTAATCGATACGTCAACACCTTCCGAAGCCATAATAGCCACACCTTCGCGAACATCGTCTGCACCGTAGCATTTTACAGCAGCACGTGGGCCGTCGGAATATGCTTTGGTACGAACCACTTTCAATTCGCTTGTGTAATAATCGAATTCAGTCTGAACATACGTAAATCCGTTGATACGTGAAATGATCATGGCTGCATCTTTACCCAATCCGTTCAGGATAACGCGCAAAGGTTCTTTACGAACTTTATTAGCCGATAAAGCAATACCGATAGCACCTTCGGCAGCTGCAAACGATTCGTGTCCGGCAAGGAAAGCGAAACACTTGGTTTCGTTGCGGAGCAACATGGCAGCCAGATTTCCGTGACCAAGACCTACTTTGCGGTCTTCGGCTACCGAACCGGGAATACAGAATGCCTGCAAACCGATACCGATAGCTTCGGCAGCTTCAGCAGCTGTTTTGCAACCTTTTTTTATAGCGATAGCAGCACCTACCACGTAAGCCCATTTTGCGTTTTCGAACGCGATATTTTGAATTCCTTCACAAATTGCATAAGGATCAATATTTTTGGCAGCGCAAATTGCTTTGGCTTCATCGATATCCTGGATACCGTATGTATTAAGAGCCGCATTAACCTTGTTGATACGACGGTCATAACTTTCAAATAGTGGCATAATTTTAAGTAATTGAGTTAATTGGATAATTAGTTAATTGGTTGTTGACTATAAACTATTGACTATAAACTATAGACTACTCTTGACGTGGATCGATATATTTTGCAGCATTCGCAAAACGACCATAAGTACTCGTAGATTTTTTCAATGCTTCGTTTGCATCAACACCTTTTTTGATCAGGTCCATCATCGGTCCGAAACGAACAAATTCATATCCGCAAGCTTCGCCGTCTTCGTCCAACGCCATACGGTTGATGTAACCTTCGGCCATTTCCAAAT
Source organism: Paludibacter sp. (assembly GCA_017882285.1). Taxonomy (GTDB): domain Bacteria; phylum Bacteroidota; class Bacteroidia; order Bacteroidales; family Paludibacteraceae; genus Paludibacter. Next base: position 16,673 of record JADGPS010000012.1, read on the forward strand.
AACGAACACCTTTTTTGTTGGTGCTAAACATGGTTCCAATTTGCGAACGCAAACCTTTACCTAAATCTTCCAAACCTGCACCGATAGGCAAACCACCTTCAGAGAAAGCTGATTGTGTACGTCCGTAAACGATTTGAAGGAACAATTCCCGCATTGCTACGTTGATTGCATCACATACTAAGTCAGTATTCAACGCTTCAAGAATCGTTTTTCCGGTAAGGATTTCAGCAGCCATAGCAGCCGAGTGAGTCATTCCCGAGCAGCCGATTGTTTCAACCAATGCTTCTTCAATAATACCATCTTTTACGTTCAAAGTCAGTTTGCAGGCACCTTGTTGAGGAGCACACCAACCCACACCGTGAGTCAAACCTGAAATGTCTTTTATTTCTTTCGATTTTACCCATTTGCCTTCTTCAGGTATGGGAGCCGGTCCATGATTTGGACCTTTTTTTACAACACACATGTGTTCTACTTCGTGCGAATAAATCATACTTTTCTTGTTTAATTTAATATAATGTTAGGATAGAAATTTCTTTGTTAGAATTTGAGCGCAAAAGTACGTTTTTTTTACCGTTTTTCAATGAGAACTTAATGATAATTTGCTTATATTTTTGAACTTTTTTGGTTGTAATTTGTTAAGGTTCAAAAGGCTTTATTCAGCTATTTTCAAATTTCCCATCAAAGAAGAAAATATGCTTAACTTTTACCGTATTAACAGCGTTTCCGATCCGTTTTTTCTCAATTTGTACAACCTGTATACGCTTGCTTTTCCACCAAGAGAACGTAGAACCTGGGCAGGTCTTGAGTATGAACTGAGCTACGAAAAACGTTTTTGTGCACATGCCCTGATTCAAAATGATAAATTTGTAGGTTTTTTTAATTTTTGGACTTTTGACCGTTTCTATTATATCGAACATATTGCCGTAATTCCTGCTATGCGTGGGCAGCAAATCGGAACTGAAGCCATGGAAATATTTAAATCGCAAACCAAATTGCCTATTGTTATGGAAGCTGAAATGCCGAATGATCCTACTTCAATCAGGCGAATAGAGTTTTATGAGAAACAAGGTTTTTCAGTTCTATCACACAAATATGCTCAACCGCCTTACGAAGGCGATGAATTTTTAATCCCCATGCAATTGATGAGTAATGACCTTCATTTTTCCAATACACATTTTGACCTGATTAAGGAAACACTTTATGAGAAGGTGTATCATTATGAGGTGGAGAAGGAGAAGGAAGAAGTTTAATTTCCAATTATTGAATTTTCAACTAATTGGGGATTGAAAATTAAATAATTGATCAATTGGTGATGAATTTCCACGCCAACCACGCCATCCCACCCATTCCTATTTCCAATGCTTTTTCATCAATCTGAAAGGATGAACTGTGTAAGCCGCCTGTGTTGGCATTTGTTTCTCCTTTCACTCCAAAACGATAAAATGTGCAAGGATATTTCTGTGAGAAAAATCCAAAATCTTCAGAAGTCATTCGCATTTCAAGCTTTCGGATATTATCTGCACCAATCCATTCTGTAGCGAATTCACGTGCTTTCGAAGTAATTTCTTCATTGTTTATCACACAAGGGTAGCCATCAGGAATGTCGATTTCGGCAGTACAACCATAAGCAGCACAAGTTTCATTAACAATACGACGAATATGATTTTTTGCTTCGGGTCGCCATTTCTCGTCAATTGTGCGAAAAGTTCCGGAAAGTAAAACTTCGTGAGGAATTACATTTGTTGCACCATCAGCAATTAGTTTACCAAAAGTCAACACCATAGGCGTTAACGGATGACAAAGCCGACTGCGAACCTGTTGCAACGAGACGATTGTTTGTGAAGCTGCCAAAACAGTATCGTTTATTAAGTGTGGCAATGCACCATGTCCACCTTTCCCATGAATTTTTACATGAATTTCATCAGCAGATGCCATAATCATTCCCGACAGAAAGCCCATTGTTCCGGTTGGATAATCTACCGAAACATGTTGTGCCAAAATAAGTTCGGGTTCAAGTTCATCAAACAAACCATCTTCGAGCATTAATCTGGCACCACCGGGTGCTTTTTCTTCTCCTGGTTGAAATATCAGCAAAATAGTTCCTTCAAATTCGGTCTTTATTTCATTCAAAATCATTGCGGCTCCCAACAAACAAGCCGTATGTGCATCGTGACCACAAGCATGCATAACATTTTCAGAAGTCGATTTCCATGGAATATCAACAGTTTCGCAAATCGGTAAAGCATCCATATCGGCACGCAAAGCAATTATTTTTTTGTGCGGATTACTTCCTTCAATTTTGCCCAAGATACCTGTTCCGCCAATGCCTGCCCGGAAAGTAATGTTCATTTTGGTCAATTCATTCTGTATAAATTGGGCAGTTTCAAATTCCCGAAACGAAAGTTCGGGATGAGCGTGAAGTTGATGAAAACAATCGATTACGTACTGGTTGTATCTTGCAGTAAGTTGCTGAAAATATGATTTCATAGGTTTATTGTTTAAAATGACAAAAGTAGCTATTTTTTTGATAAGCATTCGTCGAATTTTGAATCGAAAATTATTTTTTACAACTATTATTCTGATATTATTATGTTGAAAAACAATAAATAAATCACGAAATGAGATATTTAACTAAATTTAAATAGATATATTATTTATTTCGGTTGTAAGAGCGACATTTTTTATATTTTTGCACATCGCAATTATAATTGGGTCCTTGTTCTGAGTCAAATAAATCAATTAATTTTATAAATATGAAAAAGTATAGTATTTTATTAGTATGTTTGGTATTTTCAATGGTAGCCATGTCACAAAAACCAGTTATTAGTTTTGACGTGAAAACTCATGATTTTGGAAAAGTAAATGAAAAAGATGGTAATGTTACCTATGTGTTTAATTTTACCAATAAAGGAAATGCGCCCTTGGTTGTTAACAGAGTTCAGGCTTCGTGTGGTTGTACTACTCCAACCTGGACAAAAGAACCAATAGAAGCAGGTAAAACAGGAGCTATCACGGTTACTTATAATACTGCAAACCGTCCGGGTATGTTTACCAAAACAATAACAGTATATTCGAATGATGCATTGGAACAATCTGTATTGATTATCACGGGTGAAGTCATTCCTATCCCAAAACAACCGGAAGCTGCTACTCCAAAAGCGACAAAATAAACTCTGAAACAACAATGGGTTGTTTAAAGAGTTTTATAAAATAATAATAAGAAATGAAGAAATATAGTTTTCTGATTGTTTGCTTATTGTGTTCATTGCTCGCCATGTCTCAAAAAGCAGTTATAAGCTTTGAGGAAAAAACTCATAATTTTGGAAAAGTTAATGAAGAAGATGGTAAAATAACCTATGTGTTTGATTTTACTAATAAAGGGAATACGCCTTTGGTTGTAAACAAAGTTCAGGCTTCGTGCGGTTGTACCACTCCAACATGGACAAAAGAACCAATTGAACCCGGTAAAAAAGGTTCGATAACAGTTACTTACAATCCTACAGGTCGTCCAGGTGCATTTACCAAAACAATTACTGTTTATAGCAATGCTGCTGAAGAACAATTTGTGTTAACAATTCATGGTGAAGTAATCCCAAAACAAACAGGTGAGAACTCGGCATATCCCGTTAAAATGGATGGTCTTGGCTTAAAAACAAAAGTAGTTCAGATGAATAATGTGGATAAAGGCAAAACCCAAACACGGGTTTTGGGTATTCAGAATACAACAAAAGCTGTTCTTAAACCGTCACTTGAAAATCTTCCAACCTATTTTACAGCTACAATTTTACCAGAAATATTAAAACCCAATGAAGAGGGTAAAATAACTTTTACATTTAATTCAAAAGGTTGCAATCAGTGGGGTCCAATTTCGGATGAAATTTATTTAAGTCTGAATGGAGTTAAAAAATTTACCGATGATTCTAAAATTATTGTAGTTAGCAATATTGTTGAAGATTTCAGTAAACTTACTTTAGACCAAAAACGTAAAGCTCCAATACTTGAAATATCTCAAAGAACGCTAAATTTTGGTGTTTTAAAACCGGAAGCAAAACGGGTTGGAAAAATAAGAGTAAATAATAAGGGTCAAAATACCTTAGAAATTAGACGAATCATAAATAACAATCGAGAATTTGCTGTCAAACAACAGAAGTTAAGTGTAACAAGTGGTAGGAGTTCAAATTTAATTGTTGATCTAAAAATAAAAGATTTGGCAGTTGGAGAATACAAAAAATCATTTACCATACAAACTAATGACCCGGAAAATAGTTTTTTAATATTAATTGTAAGCTGGACTATTCAGTAATAGCAAATACTAAAAGTAAATACTTTTTTAAATTTAAGAGCCGGAAATTTATCATAAACTTCTGGCTCTTTTAATCTGAAAAATATATGCATTACAAAAATAATTACCATCCCGAGAATGAACCTGTTTACAAAGGATTAAGTGTGAATCAGGGTGTAAATGACGCCCCAATGATTAATCCTTACGGACAACCCAAAAGAAAACGTCAGCAATATTCGGCTTCTGAATTTGTAGAAGGTATTTTAGGGGGTGACATTTCCATGTTGAGTCAGTCGGTAACATTAGTTGAGAGTTCACTTCCTGAACATCAACTTATTGCACAAAAAGTTATTGAAAAATGTCTTCCTCATGCCGGAAATGCTGTTCGGTTAGGAATTACAGGCGTACCGGGAGCCGGCAAAAGTACCTTTATCGAAGCATTGGGCATGCATCTGGTTCGAGATGGGCATAAACTTGCCGTATTGGCCATTGATCCGAGCAGTGAAAGATCAAAAGGCAGTATTTTGGGAGATAAAACCAGAATGGAAGAACTTTCGGTAGCCAAGAATGCATTTATTCGTCCTTCACCTTCAGCAGGTTCGCTGGGAGGAGTGGCACGCAAAACACGCGAAAGTATTATTCTTTGTGAGGCAGCCGGTTTTGACACCATTTTTGTTGAAACAGTAGGAGTAGGGCAGTCCGAAACTTCTGTTCATTCTATGGTCGACTTTTTTTTGCTGATTCAATTGGCAGGAACGGGAGATGAATTACAGGGAATTAAACGTGGCATTATGGAAATGGCCGACGGGATTGCAATTAATAAATGCGATGGAACAAATATCGATAAAGCGCGTGTTGCTAAAACTCAATATCAGAATGCATTACATCTTTTCCCCCCACACGAATCCCATTGGTCTCCTGAGGCAATAACCTGTTCTTCAGTTGAGTTGAATGGCATAAGGGAAGTCTGGAATATGGTGGAACGATACATTGATTTTGTAAAAGCAAATCATTATTTTGAAATAAAACGAAATGCTCAATCGAAATATTGGATGTATGAGACAATAAATGAACAATTAAAAAATAATTTCTATCAAAATTCGGAAATACAGAACATGCTTATTGATAGCGAAAAAAGAGTTTTGTCAAATGAATTAAGTTCGTTTGTAGCAGCAAAGAATTTGTTAGATAAATATTTTAGGAAAATAAGAAAATAATTTATAATCAATAGTTTATAGTTGGTAGTGTTTTGTTTATGTGAAAGTCAACTAACCAACTAATTAACTAAATAATCAATTAGATGCAATCTAATGTCATTTATCACCAATCCTGTCTCGAAGGACTAAAAAAACTTCCCGACGAGTGTGTCGATTTGATTTTTACCGATCCTCCTTATTATCAGTATCGTGCTCAAAATGTGCAAGGATTAAAAAATCACAAAGATGTGGTGACTGAATTTGATTTTGATGGTTTTAAATCCGAAAAGGAATATTTACAGTTTTTGGAAGATGTGTTGACTGAGTGTTTCAGAGTTTGCAAACCGGGAGCAGCAGGTTATTTGTGGTGTGGTGATGATTTTGTTTCTTACCTTAATAGAATGGTTGAACGAGTAGGTTTTCAGTTTCGAAAAGTAATTCACTGGCATAAAACTAATCCATTTCCGGCCATATATACCCGAAAAATGTACGCTAATAGCATGGAAATGTTGGTTCATTTTTCGAAAGGCACTCCTAAAACCTGGAACCACAAGTCGGTGAATGAAATGCACAATTTTATTCAGGCACCCATTTGTATGGGCAAGGAACGAACTAAACACAAAACTCAAAAACCGCTGAAAGTATGTTTGCCTTTTATCGAAATCAGCAGTAATGAGGGTGATTTAGTTCTCGACCCATTTATGGGTTCTGGAAGTACAGCGGTTGCCGCTAAGATGCTGAAAAGAAATTATCTGGGGTTTGAAATAAACGAAGAATTTTGCAAAATTGCAGAAGAGCGAATGAATAAAATCACGTAATTTGATGAATTATTTGCCACCCGGTTTTGGAAAAATCAGTACAGATGGTGGTAAAACGGGATTTGAAGGTTGAGGAGTATTTACAGTATTCGTTCGGGTTACAGGAACTGTGTTTATCGGTTGTGATGGATTTGGTTGTGGAGGAGTATTTTTTGCGTTTTCATTAACAGGGAAAATGCCCTGAGGTCTATTAATCACATACTTTGTCATGGATTGGTTTGACTGAAAACCTATACCTGTAATGATACGTGTCGCTTGAGTAATTTTAACTAAAGTGTCAGAATAAATTATTTCCATTCGTTGATTCCAAAATAAATGCTCAGTTTCAAAAAGTTCACCTTGCAAATTAATTGCTTTCACCTTCCCACGCAATTCCCAAATTTGTTCGTTTTCGTAGAATTTTGCATATTTACTATGTATATTGGCATCAACTTTCAGATTCTGGTCAAAGCGTTCAAAATGAATGCCATTAAGGAATTCCCAATATGGTTGAGTTGCACGATCATATACATCCCAGCGAGGAGCAGAAATTCTGTATCGTGTAACTCCTGAATCGGAAATAACGGTGGTGATTTCAGTTGCATGAAGTTTGGGCATTTTGGATCGGTCAACTACAGCCCCGATTTTATCAGGCTTATCATTGCTGCAAGCAAGAACAAATAGTATAAGAAAAACACTGCAAATGAATGTTTTCCAAATGTTTGCTGACAAATCAAAATGTAAAATGTGTGACTTTTCCGGTCTCATTTCAATCATGATATAGAATTTGAGTACCGTTTTTGATTAGAGTTTACGTTTAAAGAACCAGTGTTCATTAAACGTAGCGTTGAAAGTGAATTTAAAATAATCTTCGCTCAATAAACTTGTGGATCCGATTTTACCATATTCGAACGAAGCATTTATCATGGTGTTACTATTGCGTAAAGGAAGTCCAATACCGAACGAAAGGCCATAATTTTTTGGCAATGATTGTCCATTTACATTAAAATAGGAATCGCTCGTATTAAACCCTCCACGATAATGAATTCTGTCAGAGTATTTTCTGCCTTTTGGGTTTGGAAGATATTCAACTCCAATTGCCAATTTTGATCGGTTGTTTAAGGTTTCTAAGTTTTTCGAAGTGACCGGGTCCCAGTAAAACTTAGTGTCACTCCAACTTTGTAAAGTATAATCTATACCAACTGAGAGTCTTTTATCATAGGTGTAGTTTAAACCAATTCCATATATTGTTGGTAGTTCAAATTCGTAATTATTAGGAATACTATCCGTTAATACGCCTGTTGTAATACTGGAAAACCCCCCATTCAGTCTGGCTTTTGGTTCATAAATAAATCCTAATGTTACATCATGTTTTTTTGCAAATGTATTATAAAATTGAGCACCTAATCTATAACGAAAATTAGTTGCTATAATCGAATTTACTTGTAAAGTTGAATCATTTTCCGTAGTTATGCTTCTTTTATTATCAATATTTCCAAACAAATAATATGCATTTATTCCTAATGAAATATGATTAAATAAATTAGCTGATAATCCTGAATAAACCTGACTAAAACCACCTTGACCCCAATATTTTGTTCTATAAGGAATTGAATCGAATCCCGTAATACCGGTTATTTTAGTTCCATTTTGAAAAAAATCGTATCCTGAAAATGAATAAGGCAATGCACCGGCACTAAATCCTAACCATTTTGCCAATGGGAATTGCAGGGTTATGTATTCTAAATTTCCATTAAAAGTTGTTTTTCCGCCAGTTTGATTTGTAAATCTTGATATTAAAGTTGAAGCTCCCACGTCAAACATAAAAGTCATACTGTCAACACAACTGTATGAAGCCGGATTGACGTTATTGATGCTGAAATTTGAGCGAGAACCAATTGCAATTCCTCCCATAGCTCTTTGTTCGCCATTATTTGTGTCGCTAATATCTCCGTATCCGAAACGGGTATAAGGTGAGTTAGTATTATTCTGACTGATAATAAATTGAGAGAAAATGAATATCGCGAAAACTAGAACAAATAGCTTATTTTTGTACATTGTATTGGAGGATGCGGTTGAGCCCGATTAACACTAAATTTTTTTCTGCAAAGATGGCATTTTTTAGCTTGGTATCAAAGTAAAAAGTGCTACCGCCTGTTAAAAAAGTAGAAAGTTGTGGATATTTAATTTTTAATTCATTAATATAACCATCTATCTCGAAAACAATACCATAAATTGAACCCGAAATTAGAGCCTTATTTGTTGTATCCCCCAAAAATGGACTTTCAGCATTTGGTTCAACTAAAGGCAATTTCTGAGTAGATTCATGAAGCGAACGTAACCTGATATTTAGTCCGGGAGCAATATTCCCCCCAAAATAAACCTGATTTGAATCAATAAAGTCATACGTAATTGCAGTTCCGGCGTCAATGACCAAAATATCACTTTCGGGTTTTAAAAATGCAGCTCCTACTATTGCGGCTAATCGGTCTTTTCCGAGTGTTTCGGGCGTCAAATATCTGTTTTCAATTGGGACGACCGTTTTATGGGTTAATTCAATAAAGTTTTGAGTGTTTTCTTCTAATATTCTTCTAATATCTTTATTTTCGTGAATTACACTCGAAAGTATACACGAATCAATTAAAAATTTGATGAAAAGTTCTTTAATTTCATTTGTGCCGAAATTTTCAAAATTAAAGCTTTCAATCAAGTCATTATGATTGAAAATGCCAACTTTCGTGCTTGAATTTCCCTGATCGATACAAAGATTCATGAATAATAATAATTACATTCTGAAAAATTACAACCTATTTCTCACACAACAATTAACAAGTTTACCAATTAACCACAATTAAAGAATCATTTTTTCAATAGGAACAACCAAAATTCCTTCAGCTCCTAAGGCTTTTAATTTTCCGATTATATCCCAGAATCTTTTTTCATCAATTACAGCATGAAGTGAATTCCAGCCTTCTTTTGCCAACGGCATAATGGTTGGACTTTTCATACCAGGAAGGACTTCTATAATTTTTTCAATATTTTCAGTCGGAACATTCATCAAAATATATTTTTTGTCCTCAGCCATCTGTACTGCTTCAATTCTGAAAAGCAATTCGCCCAGAACAACTTGTTTTTCTTCAGTTAAGTTAGGATTTGAAATAAGCAAGGCTTCCGATTTCATTAGCACCTCCACTTCTTTTAAATGGTTAGTAACTAAGGTACTACCTGAGCTGACAATATCAAAAATGGCATCTGAAAGTCCAATACTCGGAGCGATTTCTACCGAACCCGTTATAATATGAATATCGGCTTTTACACTTTTTTCTTTCAAAAAATCACTTAAAATTTCTGGATAGGAGGTGGCAATTACCTTTCCGTTTAACCAGGAAATGTCATTATAATCTACTTCTTTAGGAATAGCAATTGATAATCTACACTTACTAAACCCCAAACGTTTTGTCAGAACGACATTTTTTTTCTTTTCAGCATATTCATTTTCACCCACAATACCTATATCAGCAGCTCCATCAGCTACCGATTGAGGAATGTCATCATCTCTTAAAAATAAAACTTCGAGTGGAAAATTTTTGGCTGGAAGGAGTAATAATCGTTTGCCTGATTCCAGTTTAATCCCTGATTCAGTAAACAACAACATGGTTTCATCGTACAACCTTCCTTTTGCCTGAACTGCAATTCGTAACATAATCTTTTAATTTTTATTTTGCTAATGCAAAGGTACAAAAAATGCCTGAATTAAAGCTTTATTAAAAAAATAAGGTTCGTTATTGAAATAACGAACCTCAATGCTTTGCAAGAATTTCTTTTTGCGTTAGCTTTTTAACTACCTTTTAACAGTTTTTGCGATTGAATCAGCTCTTGCGATTGAATCAGCTTTAAGAGTAGCTTTTGCGATTGAATCATTCATGATTGAATCAGCTTGAACTTTAGCAATAGAATCTGCATTTGGAACAGTTCCTTCAGCTTTTTTAGGAGTACAAGATGCGAAAGCCATAGCTACCACAAAAAATAATAATACTTTTTTCATTTCTTTTAAACTTTAAAAATTTAACATGTTTGTTTTGCAATTCAAAATCGATGCAAAGATACACCATTTTTTTATTCTACATTAATAATTATCACTTTTTTTTAAAATATTTTTTGGTTTATGTTATTTTTGTGCGTTTTTAAGAAAATTGTGGGTACAGATTTTGTTTTTTGTGATTAAAATCATAAAAAAAGTCTGAAGGAAATTTCCAACAGACTTTTGTTTCGTAAAATAAGATTACGGAATCTTTAATTACTTAACAACTACAGTTGTGTCAGCAACAACTGTAGAATCAGTAGTTACAGTATCAACAGATACAACAGTAGAATCAACTTTTGGAGCTTCTTCTGCTTTTTTGGGTGTGCAAGAAGCAAAAGCCAAAGCTACAATGCAGAACAAAAATACTTTTTTCATTACTTTAAAACTTTAAAAATTTAACATGTTAATTTTGCAATTCAAAATCAATGCAAAGATACATCATTATTTTATATTACGTTATTAATTTTCGTTTTTTTTTATTATTTATTTATTGAAGTTCGATTTATATTGTAAATATATAATATTCAGCAATATAAATACTTATTTTTCGGTGGAATACAAGTATCTTTTAATACTTTTCTTCGGAGTTTTTTCAAATTCGTATGGATAAAGTTTAATTTTAGATACATTTTCGTAAACTGCAACCATCGAATTAAGTAATTTTCTGTTTTCTTCCATCAACTGTTCTAATTGATTTTGATCAACTCCTTCCGCATCAACAACCTCATAATCAGGACAAACCAGGGCAATTAATTTCCCATTGCTTTTAATAACCAAACTTTCCATAACATAAGGTAAATTGTTGAGTTTCGCTTCAATTTCTTCCGGATAGATATTTTGTCCACTTGCGCTTAAGATCATCGTTTTGTTACGTCCACGGATAAAAATGTTTCCTTCTGAATCGATAGTGCCAAGGTCACCTGTATGTAACCAACCTTCATTATCAATAACTTGTGCAGTAGCTTCAGGATTTTTAAAATAACCTGACATAAGGTTTTCGCCACGAACGCAAATTTCGCCCACACCACTTTCGGCATCCGGCTGCGAAAGTTTTGCTTCCATTGTGTCGAGCAATTTTCCGGACGATTTGGTAATAAAATCTTTATAATGTGAATAACTGATAATTGGAGCACATTCTGTCATACCATATCCGATAGTATATGGAAATTTTATTTTAGCAAAAAATTCTTCCACTTCTGCATTTAAAGGGGCACCACCGATAGCGATTTGTGAAAACTCACCTCCAAAAGCATCCATCAACTTTTTGCGAATCTGTGACAAAACCGTTTGATCGAGGAACGGAATACTTAGTACCCAACGCATGGAAGGTTTTGCTAACAAAGGTTGAATTTGTTTTTTATAAATTTTTTCAACAATTAGCGGAACGAGAAACACTATGTTTGGTTTAATTTCGGCAAATGCAGTCAATAAAATCTTTGGTGAAGGAATTTTGCCAATAAAATGAATATGGCAACCTGCACAAGTTGAAGTCAAAAATTCAAAGGCGCAACCATAAGCATGAGCAAGGGGTAGAAATGAAATTATTCTGAATTGTGGGGCGACTAATCCTGTGCGAAGCCCGAAAGTGATATTTCCTGCCAATGCATTTCCGCTTGTCAAAACACCTTTGCTGAAACCGGTTGTACCCGAAGTATAGTTTATTGATACAATTTCAGTATTGGGTTTATCGATATACCTAACATGGTCGCGATAGAAACCTTGCGGATATTTGGCATGAAAAAGGCTATTTATATAATCGGGTTGCAAGTATTTTAGCACTAATAGTTCATGAACTTCGAATTCTAATGTTTCCGGCTTAGGTTCTTTATTTAATAATGTGAGGCAATTAAATCCGGTGAGTGAAAACACCGCTTTAACTGTGGTTAGTTTCTCTTCTTCCAGGTTTTCCCAAATATTATCACCTGCAAATAACAATGTAGACTCCGAATGATTAGTAATATGATGAACATCGTTCGGATTGAAATCCTGCAAAATAGGTACAATAATAGCACCGTAAGTGACTGTGGCTAAATAGGTGATTGCCCAATTGGCGTTGTTTCTTCCAATTAAAGCAACTTTATCATTCGGTTTCAATTTACATTGCTCGAACAAAATATGAATTTTGGCAATTCGTTTGGCAACATCGGCATAAGTTATTGTAAGTTCTTCACCATAATTGCTGTATGCAGGTAATTCCCAATTGTTTCGAAAAGAATCTTCGAACATGCGGATAAAGTTTTCCTGAATCATTTTGTGTGTTTTAAAAATTTAAGATGACACAAAAATAATGATTAATTACACATATTATATGAAAATGTGCAGAAATTTTATATTAACAGTAAAATTAATGAATATCGATTAAACTAAAAAAACATATTTAACTCTTCAATTAGGATAGAATCGGGTTCAGAATAGTAACTTATAGATTCGAAAACTCTGAAAAAAATCGTATCTTTGTGACTTCAAAAAAAATACAATTAAATTGTTATGAATATATCGTATAATTGGCTGAAACAATACATTAACATTGATGTTACGCCCGATGAATTGTCAAAAGCATTAACTTCCATTGGTTTGGAAGTGGGTGGAGTTGAAGAAGTTCAAACAATTAAAGGTGGATTGGAAGGATTGGTTATTGGCGAAGTGCTGACTTGTGCTAACCACGAAAACTCTGACCATTTGCATGTTACCACGGTAAATGTTGGAACAGGCGAACATCTGCAGATTGTGTGTGGTGCTCCGAATGTTGCCGCAGGACAAAAAGTAGTAGTAGCAACCGTAGGAACAAAGCTCTATTCGGGCGACGAAAGTTTTACGATTAAACGTTCGAAAATTCGGGGCGTTGAATCGATGGGAATGATTTGCGCCGAAGATGAAATTGGCATAGGAACCAGTCACGACGGTATCATTGTATTACCTGCCGAAGCTGTGATTGGAACTTTAGCCAAAGATTATTACGGTATTAAAAACGATACCTTGTTGGAAGTAGATATTACCCCCAACCGTATTGACGCAACTTCGCACTTTGGCGTTGCCCGCGATCTAGCTGCATTTTTTGCTTTGAAAGATAAATCGGTCAGACTCACCAAACCTTCAGTGGATGCGTTTGCAGTTCAGAATACAAAACTTTCCATTCCCGTAACAGTTGAAGATACGGATGCTTGTCCGCGTTATTCGGCAGTGACAATTTCGGGTGTAAAAGTAACCGAATCGCCGGAATGGTTGAAAAATCAGTTACTTATTGTTGGACTCCATCCCATCAATAATATTGTCGACGTTACTAATTATGTATTGCACGAATTAGGTCAACCGATGCATGCTTTTGATTCCGACAAGATTAAGGGCGGTGAAGTACATGTAAAAATGTTGACTGAAGGAACCTCTTTCACTACATTAGATGGCACGGAACGCAAACTAAATGCGGCCGATTTGATGATTTGTAACACCGAAGAACCGATGTGTATCGGTGGAGTATTTGGCGGTTTAAATTCGGGTGTGACCGAAACCACTCAAAATGTATTCCTGGAAAGTGCTTATTTCAATCCGATTTCTATCCGTAAAACGGCTCGTCGCCATGGTTTGAATACCGACGCTTCGTTCCGTTACGAACGCGGTTGTGACCCAACCAATACAATATATGTACTGAAACGTTGCGCGTTACTGATCCAGGAAGTAGCCGGTGGTCAAATTTCGAGCGAAATTGTGGATGTTTATCCGCAGGAAGTGAAACCGTTTGAAGTTTCGGTTTCGTTCCGCAAAATCGATACGTTGATTGGCAAAGCCATTGGCAAAGAAAACATCGAAACCATTCTGGATGCACTCGAAATGAAGATCGTGAGCAGGGATGAGCATGGTTACGTGCTTCATGTTCCGGCGTACCGCGTGGATGTGCAACGCGACGTAGATGTGATTGAGGATATCCTGCGCATTTACGGTTATAATAATGTGGAAATTGGCGAAACGCTGAAATCGACATTGAGCTACAGTTCGAAACCGGACAGCTATAAACTTCAGAACCTGATTTCGGAACAACTCACGGCTCAGGGATTCAATGAAATACTGAACAATTCGCTTACAAAAGGCGGATATTATACCGATTTGACTTCGTTTCCTGCAGCTCACAGCGTGAAAATCATGAACGCATTGAGCTCGGATTTAAACGTGATGCGACAGACGTTGCTTTTCGGCGGACTGGAAAATATCAATCGCAATGTGAACCGCCGGAATGCCGACCTGAAATTCTACGAATTCGGAAATTGCTATTATTATCATGTCGAAAACAAAAAAGAAGGCGAAACACTGGCGGCTTATTCCGAAGATTATCACCTCGGATTGTGGCTTACAGGCAATAAACATGCACAATCGTGGACAACTGCCGATGAGAAATCGAGCATTTATGAACTGAAAGCGTATATCGAAAATATCTTCCGTCGCCTTGGTTTCAACCTGCGTAAACTGGTTGTGGGCGAATATGCCGACGATCTGTTGAGCGAAGCGTTGACCGTGTACAGTGCCGCAGGCCGAAAACTGGCTATGTACGGTATTGTTCACCCGAAAATGCGCAAAGTAGCCGACATTGATCAGGAAATTTATTTTGCCGACCTGAACTGGGGTGCTATTATGGACGAACTGGGCGAACACAAGGTGCAATATGCCGAACTCTCGAAATACCCCGAAGTGAAACGCGATCTGGCTTTGTTGCTCGACAAGAATATCACTTTTGCTCAAATAGAAAAAATTGCTTTCGAAACGGAACTCAAATTGCTGAAAAAGGTCAACCTGTTCGACGTGTACGAAGGCAAGAATCTGGAAGCCGGCAAGAAATCGTATGCCGTAAGTTTCTTATTGCAGGACGAAACGAAAACGCTTACCGATATGCAGATTGACGGCATTATGAAGAAACTGCAAGGAAACTTTGAAACGAAACTGGGAGCTAAGTTGCGTTAGGTGATTGGTTAATTGGTTCATCGGTTAATTGGTTCATTAGTTAATAGGTATATTTAAATAGTTTAGAAAAATAAAAACCGTTGATAATGCAAAAGGACGATTTATCATTTGAAGGAAAAATACTGCATACGCCTTATGCAAAAGACGATGTGTATGGCGCATTGAGTATGCCGGTGTATCAGAATGCTGCGTTTGAGTTTGACTCGGCGGAAGCAATGGAAGCTGCCTTCACAGGAAAATCGACGGAGCATACCTATTCACGGATTACCAATCCGACGGTGCAGTATTTCGAGGACCGTGTAAAAGTAATTACCGGTGCCCTGAGCGTAACGGCTTTGAATTCGGGCATGGCAGCCATCTCCAATGTCTTCTTCACATTGGCACAAAGCGGAAGCAATATCGTCACTTCGCGTCATTTGTTTGGAAATACTTATTCTTTTTTTGCTTCCACGCTGGCCGCTTTTGGAGTGGAAGTCCGCTTTTGCGACCTGACCAGCCCCGACGAAGTGGAAGCACATATTGATGCCAACACCTGTGCGGTTTTTCTGGAGATTATTACCAATCCTCAAATGGAAGTGACCGATTTAGCCGCGCTTTCGGCAATAACCAAACAAAATGGTGTGCCCCTGGTGGCCGATACCACCATTGTTCCTTTCTGTGCTTTCAAAGCTGCTGATTTTGGAATCAATATTGAAGTTGTATCGGGCACCAAGTATATTTCGGGCGGAGCAACCGGACTTGGCGGATTGATTATCGATTACGGAAATTTCAACTGGCTTTCGTCGCCCAAGTTACACACCACGGCCAAAGAATTCGGTACGGCAGCTTTTACCTCCAAACTTCGCAAGGAAATTCACCGCAATCTGGGTGCGTACATGACTCCTCATGCTGCGTATATGCAAACCCTGGGACTGGAAACGCTGACCATTCGGTACGAACGTGCTACCAATACCTGCCTGAAACTGGCAACAAAACTGGAAAAACTGCCCGAAGTTGAATCGGTCAATTACACCGGCTTGCCTTCGAATAAATATCATGCATTGAGCCTGTCGCAGTTTGGCGACCGACCCGGAGCGATGTTTACATTTAATCTGGCATCGCGCGAAGCGTGTTTCCACTTTATGAATAAACTGAACGTAGTGCGACGTGCTACAAACTTGTTCGACAATAAAACACTGGCTATTCATCCTGCCAGCACAATTTTTGGAACTTTTACCCCCGAAGTGCGCAAGGAAATGAACATATCGGACAAAACCATCCGCATTTCTGTGGGACTGGAAGATGTGGAAGATTTATTCAATGATATAAAAAATGCATTGAAAATAATTTAAAGAGTAAATTTAGTATATTCAATTCTCCTTTAATCAAATAATTATATATCAAATTTAGTTGCTGGAATGAAAAAAAATATTGTTTTACTATTAATTATAATATTAAATATATCAGAATCGTGTGCAAATAAGAAAAATATGGAAACGATAGTAAGTTTTGAAACATCTTATGGGAAAATCGTAGTAAAATTATATCCGGAAACGGTTAAACATCATGATAATTTCGTTAAGTTAGTAAATGAAGGTTTTTATAAAGGGGTGTTATTTCATCGTATGATTGCCAATTTTATGATTCAGGCCGGTGATCCTGACTCAAAGACGGCTAAATCTTCTGCTTCACTTGGTTCTGGTGATGTAGGTTATACTATTCCTGCTGAATTTATTTATCCAAAATATTATCACAAACGTGGAGCATTAGCAGCGGCTCGAGAAGGTGACCAAGCGAATCCGTTACAAGCTTCATCGGGTTGTCAGTTTTATATTATTCAGGGTAAAACATTTACCGACAGTCAATTGGATAGCATTGAACGAAATAATGAACATAAATTCGAAACAAAATTGTTTCAGGAAATTGTGAACAAAAAACAGGATGAAGTAAAGCAATTTCGGTTGGAAGGCAGTCAGCTTAAATTAGATGCTTTGCGAGATTCTATATTAGCAGAAGTTCACACACATATGAAAAATCACCCGACTTATAAATTAACACCGCAACAACGTTCTGATTATAAAATAGTTGGTGGCACACCGCATTTAGATGGTGCCTATACCGTATTTGGGGAGGTAATTGAAGGCTTGGATATTGTTGAAAAAATTTCGAAAGCTCAAACCGGAAAAAATGATAGACCGTTACAGGATATAAAGGTAATAAAAGCTGAAGTTCTAAAATAGTTTTTTTAGTTGACAGTTATCATTGATGTTCAGCTCTCAATAAATCATTTACAGTTTTTACAGGATTAAATGTATCAATAGGTACTTCTACGAAAATAGTATTCCAATCGCTCATAGCTCCGTTCCAAAGTCCCGGAAGTTCGAGTGCTTTCAATTCTCTTCCACTTTTTGATTTTAGTGAAATAAATCCGGTGTTTTTATCCACATAGTTGAGCAAATCAAATTTTTCTCCTTTATAATCCTTCATGCTACAAACCAAATCTACTGGGTTGAAATGGGTTGATTTCATCATTTTTTCTTTGTCGGCTGGGATTTCCAGATTAATTTGGGAACTTTCAAGAATTTGAGGTGAAACGGTTCCATCCGCATTAACCGTCAGAAAAGGTCCGCCGCCTGGCTCACCCACATTTTTCACCATACCACAAACCCGAATCGGGCGATTCAGTTTAATGAAAAGATATTTTCTTAATTCGTCATGCGAAAGTAACAGTAAATTTGTATGATGATTATTTAAACGGACTTCGCAAAACTGAGCAATTATCGAAAGTTTAGCGTCGGAAATTGTGTTTTTTTCCAACTCACACAAATAAGCAAAGCATTGTTTCTGAAGGTTTACCAACACACCGGCAATCACTTTTTTATAAGTTACCGTGCTATCTTTAAGCGAATCGGGAACCACGTTGTCAATGTTTTTGATAAAAACAATATCGCTGTTCAAATCATTCAGATTTTCGATTAAAGCACCGTGTCCACCCGGACGGAAAACCAATTCTCCTTTATCTCGGAAAGGTTGATTATTTTCATCTGCTGCAATGGTATCAGTGGACTGTTTCTGTTTCGAAAATCGAACATCGAAGCTAACTCTGAATTTTTTTTCATAAGTATCAATTGTTTCGTTCAGATGCTTTTCAAACAAAGTACGATGTTCTTTTGAAACTGTAAAATGAATGTTCACTTTACCCGAAGCAGCTGCATAAAGTGCACTTTCCACAAGATGTTCTTGCAATGGAGTGCGTTTTTCAGTAGGGTAGGAGTGAAATTTTAATAAGCCTTTTGGTAATGAACCGTAATTCAATCCCTTATCAGTTAATAAATTTTCAACAATTGGTTTAAATTGTTTATTTTCAATTAATTTGTTGATTGATTTTCCATTGTTTTTTCGACAAATTTCATTAAGTTCTTCATAAAAAGCAAATTTTTTAATCTCAGTAAAAAATTTCTTTTCAAAAACGGTGGTAGGTTCATTTCTTTCACTTTCCAAAAACTCGAAAAGATCTTTAAACATACGACTTGCAGCTCCTGAAGCTGGAACAAATTTAACGATAGTAGCATCGGATTGCAGATATTCTTCCCATTGATTCAAAATTGCAGTTATTTCATCTGCTTTTACTTGTAAAATTCCTTTGTCGGGTTCAGCTGCGCTCTGAATTCCCAGATAAGGAAAGCCGGTTGCAAAAGCATTCAGCTGTTCTTTGATTTTGTCGTAAGAAATTCCTTTCTTTTTCAGGATAATTTCATCTGTTGGAGATAACATTTTAATTTGATATGAAGGTTTATATTTTTAGTTTTCAGCTATTCTCCTACCTGTTTCTTTAAGATTTCAATTTCATTTTTACGTTTATTTAATTCATTTATATAATCAGTAATTCGGATTAATAAATCATAATTAACTATTGTAAGTTTACCAAATGAATAATATGATTTTGTTGCATAATCAAGGGCTTTATCAATATCTCCATTAATTTCATAAGCAATGGCAATATTATTGGCTGCTTGTGCCTGAATCAGTGCATTTTTGGTATTATTAAATGCATTTTCCCAGGAATTGATAGCAGATTTCCAATTTTTTACATAGACCGAATCCATCCCTTGTTTCATAAGTTTGTTATTTGGATTAAAGAAGAAACGATCTACTTTTTCCCAATAAGGAACAAATCTGTTAACTGATTTATGTCCGGTATCCAAAGCCCCATCAATCAATGCATCTACTCTCTTTGGGATATCATTCATTACGTTTTGTCGATTATAACCTTCAGATTCCCAGTAAAGTGTATCAATAAATTGAATAGGAGTAACTTCAGGCTTATCAAGATAATGAATACTCCACGAAGTTTCAAATTTAACTTCCAACGAAGATAAAAAAGTACTACTTTCAGGAATAAAATACTCATTCAGATCATCATTCACTTTTATATTGTCAAGTGAAAGTATTACATTAGCTCCATTTGACTGACATAATTTTTTAACGAGTTCAAAGTTAAATTCAGAAGATTTGAAAAATTCAGTTCCTGTATTTACCGTATTTGGTATAAGTTGCACCGACGAGAAAAAATCTTTTCCTTCCAAATCCTCAGTTAGAGCTCCTAAACAAAAAATGGCAAGACTGTCAGAAGATAGGCGTATATTTTTAACTTTTTCGTTTAGCCGTTGAGTTTTGTGTCCATAATTTGAAGGTTGAATAACGGTGTTATTTACAATTAATAAATTATTGGCATTCAGCTCAAAAGCTACTTTTGCCGGACGAAGTACATCCAGTGAAGTATAAAGTAATTTTGTGCATGAAGTAAAGAAAACAACTCCAAAAACAAGAAGAATGATTTTTAGTTTGTGTGTTTTCATGATAATTTCAAAATATTGTTATGTTGTAAAAATGTAAATTATATGGTTAATTTCAATCCATCATAAGCCAAATGAATATGTTTCGGTAATTTATGATTAACCTGCTCATGCAAACCCATATCGTGGCTCATGTGTGTAAAATAAGTTTCTCGAGCTCCAATTTTGTTAGCTAAATCTATTGCTTCGTCAAGTGATAAATGCGAAATATGTTTGTTTGGCCTGAGTGCATTCAGTATTAAGATTTCGAGGTTTTTCAACAAATCGATTGATTTAGTATCAATCGTTTTCACATCGGTCAAATATGCGATTTTTCCAAATCTGAAGCCAAAAATAGGTAAAGTGGCATGTTTTATTCTGATTGGTTGAATTTCCAAGTCGTTAATTTTAAAATTATTTTCATCAATTTCATGTAATTGAATTAATGGAACACCCGGATATCTTTGATCACCAAAGCAATAGGGCATATTTCGTTGAATTATGTTTAAAACCTTTTTCTCAGCATAAAGTTGAGCTTCACCAAGCGGTCTTATGTCATCCAAACCTCCTACATGATCATAATGTTCGTGTGTCAATAAAATTCCTGAAAGATAATCAATGTTATTATTAATAAGTTGTTGGCGTAAATCCGGTCCACAATCAATTAAAATCTGGGTTTCCCCCTCTGTTATCAAAACTGATGCCCGTAAGCGCTTGTCTTTTTGATCAGACGAAGAGCAAACATCACATTTACAACCAATTTGTGGCACACCGGTTGAAGTCCCTGTTCCCAGAAAAAGAATATTCATATTTGATTTTTTATCTAAGATTCATTCTTATACGCCATTCCTGGGGATATAAATTATTACATCTGTTTCCGAGATTTTTAACCCAACCTAACCCTAGACCTTTATAACAAATTAAAATGTATCCGCGACTTGAATCGGGTAGGCAAATGGCTTCTTTTTTTAAAAAAGAAATAGCCGTATTATAGTCAACATCAACAGTTTCAACTGATTTTAAGTTCAATTTTTTCGATAAGGCAATACTCGCTGAAGGTATAAAGTCCAAACCTTTAAATTCACCTAATAATATACCCGAATGCATACACCTCAGTTTCATATTCAGTAACAAAAAGTCATTATATCTTTCTTTATCGTAAGCTTTCATCAGATTGTTTTCAGTTGTAATAATCCAACGTTCCGGTTCTGTTAAAGATAACGTTGGAACATAGCTTTTTGTTACAAATTTTATTCCTTTTTTTTGAATATTCTTACTTTTATACGTGTGATTTTCGATGGAGTTTTTTCTTAAAATTGATATAAAAAATCCTTCTCCTTTTGTTTTGTGAGGATAAAACCGATATCCAAAATCACTTGTTATTATATCTTTATTGCCTTGTAAATCAATAGTTAATAAGTCTGCTCCGAGTTCTCTGCAAAACCATTGAACATTTTCTTCATTCTCTTCACGATTAAAAGTACAGGTGCTGTAAACTAAAATTCCATCTGTTTTTAATGCGGTCCAAACCGAAGACACAATTTCGCGTTGTCGTGCAGCGCATAAAGTCACATTGTATTCGGACCATTCCTGAATAGCGCCTGAATCTTTTCGAAACATTCCTTCACCTGAACATGGAGCGTCAATGACAATTGCATCGAAAAATCCAGATAAAGAGGCAAAATCATTTGGTTTGTTATTTGTAACAACTACATTCGGATTTCCCCATTTAATAAGGTTTTCAGCCAAAATATAAGCCCTTGAACGAATTATTTCATTACTAACCAATAAACAGCTTTCTGTTAAAGTTTGTGATAAAAGGGTTGACTTTCCTCCAGGAGCAGCACACAAATCCAAAACAGTTTGAGCATCCGGAAAATGTTGTTTTACGGCCTGTTCTAAAAACATTGAACTGGCTTCCTGCACATAGTATGCTCCGGCGTGGAAAAGAGGATCGGCTGTAAAAAGTGGTCGTTCTTTTAAATAATAACCGGAATTACACCATGCAACCTGCTCGTATGAAGGTTGATATGCATTTTTATTATTTACCCGAATGCTGGTTGGGGGATTTTCTTCAAGAGCTTTTTCAAATTCCTGATATTCTTTTCCCAATAATTTTTTTGTGTTGATGACAAAAGCTTCGGGTAAGTTCATTTTTTCAGAAATAACAATTTATAAAGCGTTTACGATTTTTGAGATTGTTTCAGTATATTCAGTTTCTGATAATTATACTTTTTGAAGATTCATTTCGAAAATACCTCCGAATTCAAATTCTCCTTCGTATTTTGGTGCCAGATGAAAATGAAGATGTAGTAATATAAATAATTATAAATTGATAGATCACAGAACTATAGATTGTTCAAAAAAAGAAAGCAGTGAGATGAAATGTCACTGCTTTCTTGAAATTTAATCTCAGTTTTATACTTTTTTTGATTCTAAAATTCGCATTGCAATGTCCAGAATCTGAGTATCATCCAACATTACTAATCCTCCATCCGGTCCGGGTTCTATATGAACTCCACAACTTTTACCGTCTTTGTAGTCGTGTCCACCAAAATAATTGCGCACTGTTTCTTTTTCCAGACCAAGTTCTTCAGCGATCTTGGCCATACTACCGCTTGGGAGCGCATCCTTTATTCTACGTAGTTCGTTGAATGTTATCGTTTTAGTCATGACATTAAGTATTAGAATTATTTATAAAATTGTGTTTCCTAAAGTGCAATAAACGTAGTGCATTCTTTTTAAATATCAAAATTATTTCGAAAGAATTTTTCCAAAAAAACAAAAAATAATTTATGATTTTCACAAGTTATTGATATGTAGGTTTTTATTTTTGTGGTAGAATTTAGATGTTTTAATTCTGCTTTATTTCTAATTTCTTTATTTGTTTACAATTTTATTCAATAATGAACTATTGTATATCTAATTAATTAAATAGAAAATAAAATATTCCCCGAATATTAATAAAATCCTGAAAACTTTTTTGGGATTTTGTTGTTATAAAATGGAAACTTGGAAACTATTAAAAGAAATTAGTTTCCAATGTGTATTTTTAAAAGTCAATGTATCAGGCGAATATAATCACGTTTTATATTATTAACAAATAAATAATTCAAAAGATAGTAATTAGACATATTCATTGTATAATTTTGCAGTGTTTTTTATTCTTAAAAATATTCATGGAAAATCAAAGTGATAATATTGTAATTGCTGCCGTCCGTTTGTTTGAGCAATTTGGCATACGAAGTGTTTCAATCGACAATGTTTGTAGTGAATTACACATTTCAAAAAAAACATTTTATACTTTTTTTCCACAAAAGGAAGACTTGGTAGATGCGGTTCTAACATATCAAAAAATAAATAATTACGAAAAATTTGAGAAACTGTTTAAGAACAAAAATGCAATAGATTCGTTGATTGTCTCAATTAAGGAAATAAGAAAAGCATCGGAGACTGAATCTCAAACCTTGTTCTACGACTTACAAAAGTATTATCCAAAAGTTTTTGAGAAACACATGTCGAAGAATACTGATGAAATGAGACTTGGTTTCGAAATGAATTTGCGACAAGGAGTTAATGAGGGTTATTATAGAGAGGATTTGGATATTGAGTTGATTTCGTTGTTTCATTCGCTTCAAATAAAGAATACCTTTGAATTAATGCAACAGTTTCCTAAAAAATTTACTAAGAAACGTTTGGTTGATTTTTTTATTGACTTGATGATTCACTTAATAGCCAATGAAAAAGGGTTGAAATACATGGAGGAACATTATAATAAAGAATAGATGGTAGTTAGGAGCAGGTAGTGTCAAGTATTAAAGAAAAATAAACGAAGAAGTATAGTTAAAAATATCGATATAAATAATTTAATGTAAATATGATTGTGAAACAGATTAATAGAAAAATTGTATTGTTAATGGCAATAATTGGTTTGTTGCCATCCATTGCGCTAAAAGCACAAGACACGCTCACTGTCTCTCTCTCAAAAGCATTGGAAATAGCCATGAGCAAGAGTCCGACTATAAAAGTGGCTGACAAAGAAATACAACGTGTAGATTATTCAAAGAAAGAAAAATTTGCAGCTTTGTTTCCTACTATTTCAGCTTCGGGTGCTTATCAGAGAACATTAAAAAAACAGAAAATGTATTTTACCATACCAGGTTTTCCTTCTGATCCAAATGGATTTGAAGTTGGTCAAGACAATACTTTTAATGCAGGTATCTCAGCTTATATGCCACTAATTTCGGCGACTTTGTGGGCAACTTTGCAAATGACCGAAACGGATGCTCAATTGGTACTTGAATCTGCCCGTTCGTCTAAACTATCCTTAATTAATCAGGTAAGTAAAGCATATTATGCAATTCTGCTAACTCAGGATTCATATAATGTAATTAAACGTAGTTATGACAATACGGTTGAAAATGCCCGGATCATTCAAAATAAATTTAAACAGGGAACTGTTTCAGAATTTGAATGGATACGTGCCGATGTTCAGGTAAGAAATGCTCAATCGAACGTAGTTTCTGCTGAAAGTGCTGTAAACATGAGTATTTTACAATTAAAAATGCTTATGGGAATTGATATGTTCACAGGATTGAAAGTGGAAGGAAATTTAGCGGATTTCGAATCAAAAATGTATGGAGATATTTTAGCAATTGACACAACAACTTTAAAATCAAACACAGATTTGAAACAATTTGATATCAAGGCAATGCAATTGAATCATGCGCTCAAAATTCAGAAAGCATCCTGGTGGCCAACGTTAGCCGCCAGTTTTAGTTATCAATACATGTCGATGGCTGACGATGCGATTGCTCTATCAGCTTATAGATGGTTTCCAACTTCATCGGCTGCGGTAAGTCTTTCAATCCCGATTTTTCAAGGTGGTGCGAGGATTTACAAACAAAAACAATTGCAAATTCAGATAGATGAGATGAAAGATCAGCGCGATAATTTACGACGAGGTTTGGAATTGCAGGTTATTTCCTGTTTAGATAATATTAAAAAGGCAATTGAAAAAATTGCGTCGAACAAGGAAGGATTACGACAGGCAGAAAAAGCTGTTGTCATTTCCAAAAAACTATATGAGGTGGGTTCCAGTACCTATTTGGATCTGACAAACACTGAATTAGCTTATATTTCTGCCGGAGTATCCTATAATCAGTCAATATTTGATTATCTGTCTGCTAAAGCAGATTTAGAGAAATTATTAGGGAAGGATTCTCCCCAACAATAAATACCAGAAAGTAATAAATCAGTCTAAAACATTAAAAATATTAAAAGATGAAACAAATTAAACTAATTGGCATAATATTTTGTGCATTAGCATTAGGATTCAGCTCATGCAAGAAAACCGATAAAACCGATACGAAAGCGACTACTGAAATCCAGAATGTTAGGATTCAACAAGCTACCGAACGTCAGGTGGAACAAACTTATGAATTGACAGCAACCGTTCAACCCGACGCTAAAAACAGCATTGCACCTTCAGCTCCCGGTAGAATCCGTAATATCTTGGTTGAAGTGGGACAACGTGTTTCAAAAGGACAGAAATTGGTTCAAATGGATGTTGCCAATCTTTCGAATCTGGAAACTCAGATTGAAAATGTAAAACGTATTTACAAAAGAACACAGGAACTTTTCAATGTAGGTGGAGCTTCACAACAGGATTTGGATAATGCAAAGCTTCAATTGGATGTTGCTCAGACAAATTTGAAGAATCTGACTGAAAACACCTTCCTGTTAAGTCCTATTAACGGAGTTGTGACAGCGCGTAATTATGATAATGGTGATATGTATTCCGGACAAATGCCGGTTCTTACGATAATGAATATTAATCCGGTGAAATTGCTGATTAATGTTTCAGAATCGTATTATGCTCAGGTTAAAGTTGGAATGAATGTAAAAGTAGGTTTTGATGTTTTTGGTAATCAAAATTTTCAGGGCAAAGTAAATCTGATTTATCCAACTATTGATGAACGTACCCGCACTTTTGCAGTTGAAGTTAAATTGAATAATAACAACAATAAAATCCGTCCGGGTATGTTTGCCCGCGTAACTCTTGAATTTGGAAAAGTGAAACACCTTGTTGTACTGGATAAATCTATCATGAAACAAGCCGGTTCTGGAGATAAATATGTTTATGTTTACCACGATGGTAAAGTTCAATACAAACATGTAGAAATAGGTCGTCGTGTCGATGCTGATTATGAAATTCTTTCAGGTCTGACAGTAGGAGAACAAGTTGTTGTTGCAGGTCAGGCTAAATTAGTTGACGGTGCTGAGGTGAAAGTAATTAAGTAATAGCCCCCTAAATCCCTCGAAGGAGGACTTATTAGTAGTAAATTGTAAATGTTTAAATAGTAAATATAAGAATATGAGTTTATACGAAAGTTCGGTTAGAAAGCCTGTAATGACTTCGATAATATTTGTCGCAGTGGTTATTCTGGGACTTTTCTCTTACAATAAATTGCCGATTGATTTGATGCCGAAGATTGAAATGAACACCATTATGGTTATGACAACTTATAATGGGGCAAGTGCTTCGGATGTTGAAACAAATGTAACGCGCCCGCTGGAAAATTCTTTAAATACGGTTTCTAACCTGAAAAATATAAAGTCAGTTTCGAAAGAAAACAGTTCGATTATTACGATGGAGTTTGATTACGGATTAGATGTTAATGCCGTGACCAATGACGTTCGTAATAAACTGGATTTGGTTAAATCCTTTATGCCAGCAGGTGCCAGTGATCCGATTATCTTCAAATTGAGTACAGATATGATTCCGGTAATAATGCTTTCGGCAACAGCCAATCAAAGCCTACCGGCACTGTATAAAATTCTGGATACAAATGTGGCTAATCCGCTGGCACGTATTAATGGTGTGGGTTCTGTTTCTATTAATGGTGCTCCGCAACGTGAAATCCAGGTTTTTGTTGATCCGGTTAAGCTGGAAGCTTATCACCTGACTATTGAAGCCCTGGCACAGTATATTCGTATGGAAAATGTGAATACTCCGGCCGGCTCTATGGATGTTGGTAGTGATACTTATGCTTTGCGTGTAGAAGGTGAGTTTAAAGATCCATCGGAATTGAATAATATTGTTGTTGGAAATTTTAATGGTAAGACTGTGATGTTGTCTGATGTGGCTACGGTAAGCGACAAACATGAAGAACGCATGCAGGAAAGTTATACCAATGGAGTTCAGGGAGCTTCTATCATGGTTCAAAAGCAATCGGGATCAAATACGGTTCAGATTGCCAGAGAAGTAAAAAAGATGTTGCCACAAATTCAGAAGAACCTTCCTTCGGATGTAAAATTGAACGTTATTATGGATACTTCGGATAATATCGTCCGGACTATTAATAGTTTGGCTGAAACGGTAATATACGCACTTATATTCGTAATGCTGGTTGTTTTGTTTTTCCTGGGGCGCTGGCGTGCAACGGTGATTATTATTCTGACAATTCCTATTTCATTAATCTCGGCATTTATTTATCTGGGTCTGACCGGTGGAACATTGAATATCATTTCGTTAAGTTCACTTTCACTGGCTATCGGATTGGTAGTGGATGATGCCATTGTGGTGTTGGAAAATATTACAACGCACATTGAGCGGGGCAGTCGTCCTAAAACTGCAGCTGTAAACGGAACAAATGAGGTTGGACTTTCAATTATTGCTTCTACACTGACTATTATTGCCGTATTCCTTCCACTGACTATGGTTTCGGGTATGGCAGGTGTTATATTCTCGCAACTTGGTTGGATGGTGAGTATTATTATTACCGTGTCGATGATTTGCGCATTGACTCTGACTCCAATGCTGGCTTCGCAGTTGATGCGACTTAATCCAAAACGCAGTAAAGGATTTAATTTTGTTTATGGACCTATTGAACGCTTTTTGGATCAATTGGATCAAAAATATGCTCAGTTGGTTAACTGGGCGGTTCGTCATAAAATAAGAGTTTTGCTTTTCGCAACAGGATTTTTCTTTATCAGTCTGATTCCGCTAATTGTAGGTTGGGTTGGTACTGAAAACTTCCCTGCACAGGATAGCGGCTCAATATCAGCATCCATTGAATTGCCGGTAGGAACGAGAATGGAATTAACCAAAGAAGTTTGTCAAAAACTGAATGCTGAATGGAAAAAGAAGTATCCTGAAATTGATATGATTAACTTTAATGTTGGACAGGCAAGCAGTAAAAATATTTTCGGCTCATTGTTTGGTAAAAACTCAAGTAATGTTGGAGCTTTTTCAATAAGAATGGTGAATCTGACCGCCCGAAAACGATCTTCTTTTGTTTTGTGCGACAGTATACGTAATGATATCAAACAAATTCCTGAAATTCGCAAGTCAACGGTTACTGCCGGTGGTGGTATGAGTATGATGGGGGGTCAGTCGACGCTCGATGTAGAAATTTATGGTTACGATTTTGCTAAAACCGATAAAGTAGCTGCCGAATTATCGAAACGGTTGGCTAAAGTTCAAGGTTTGGTAAATACAACAGTCAGTCGCGAAGAATATACACCGGAATATCAGGTTGATTTCGATCGCGAAAAACTGGCATTGAACGGATTAAATGTAGCCACAGCTTCCAATTATTTGAGCAATCGTATCAATGGGCTCACAGCTTCACTTTACCGCGAGGATGGAGAAGAGTATTTAATTAATGTTGCTTATGCTCCAAAATATCGCCAATCAATTGAAGATATTGAAAATATTCTGATTTATAATAATCAGGGTCAGGCTGTCCGCTTGAAAGATTTAGGTAAAGTGGTTGAACGTTTTACACCGCCTACCATCGAACGTAAAAACCGTCAGCGTATCATTACTGTTTCGTCTACTGTTTCAGGAACTACACTTGATAAAGCGGTGACAGCTATTAATGCCGAACTAAAAAAGATTGATATTCCTTCGGAAATTACAACCACTATTGCCGGTTCGTTCAAAGACCAACAGGAGTCGTTCGGCGATTTGGGATCTTTGCTCCTAATCATTATTTTGTTGGTATTTGTTGTGATGGCTTCGCAGTTTGAATCGTTAACTTATCCGTTTATTATCATGTTTTCTATTCCGTTTGGAATTTCCGGTGTGGTACTGGCCTTGTGGTTTTCCGGAACAACGTTCAACGTAATGACATTCGTGGGTGTGATTATGCTTGTGGGTATTGTGGTGAAGAACGGTATTGTGATGGTGGATTATATCAACCTGAACCGTGAACGTGGCAATGGTATTATCCGAGCGGTTGTTACCGGTGGTAAATCTCGTCTGCGTCCGGTATTGATGACCAGTTTGACTGCTATTCTGGGCATGATGCCTTTGGCTATTAGTCACGGACAGGGTGCGGAAATGTGGAAACCAATGGCTGTAACAGTAATCGGAGGTTTAACGGTTTCAACCGTCTTAACTTTAGTCGTTGTTCCTACAATATATACACTTTTTGCCGCTAGTGGTGTAAAACGTCAACATAAGAAACTGAAACGTATTGCACTGGAAAAGAAAATGGAAGACTTATCTGCTAATAATTAAAAATTACAAAAGATGAAATCAATATTTATATCATTCGATCAGGCATATTATGAACAAGTTCAGGCTATTCTGTCAATCAATCATGTGCGTGGTTTTAGTGGATGGGAATCAGTTATAGGTCGTGGAACTAAAACCGGTGAACCTCATTATGGTACTCATGCATGGCCATCATTGAATACTGCCATAATTACTGTGGTTGACGATGAAAAGGTAAAACCTATTCTGGAGCAATTGCGTGAGCTCGACGTAACTTCCGAACGAATGGGTATTAGGGCATTTGTTTGGAATATAGAAGACGGAATGTAAATCAATGCATAATTAACAATGCATAATTCATAATTAAAAAATACGCTTCTCGAACAATCGGGAAGCGCATTTTTTTTATTGTGGTGATAATTATTGAAATATTAACTTTGAAAGACGAATAAAATTTATATGAAAAATAAAGTAGCACCGACAATGCTGACAATAGCTCCGATAACCTGTTGTGGACGGATTTTTTCTTTAAACATAATAGCTGAAGGCACAATAATAAAAATTGGAACCAGTCCCATAAGAGTTGAAGCGATACCGGTTTTGGTTTGTTGGATGGCGAAAAGTCCCAATGCAACACCTACAAAGGGACCAAAAAATGCACCAACCGTTACTGATTTCATGGCACTTGTATGCTTGATTGCCTGTCCTAATTTGTTCCAACGACCAAGAACGGTTGTTAGAATCCCAAAACTTAAAAATCCAAACAATGCCCGAATTTGAGTGGCAGCAACCGGATCGTAATGTCCCATGCCTTTTTTGCTGAGAATCAATCCGACGGCTTGTCCCATTGCACCTCCAAATGCCAGTAAAAATCCTTTAAATGGGATATTCAGTTTCATTTTTCGATTCGAAATGGCTATGATTATTCCCAAAACACTTACAACGATTGCAGTGATATTTTTCAGTGAAAGAATTTCGTCCAGAAAAAACCACCCGATAACAGCGGTTAGCATGGGAGCAAGACTCATAATCAGCGCAGCAGTTCGTGAGCCAATAACCATGTACGACTGAAAAAGCAGCAGGTCACCTAGAAAAAACCCGATAAAGCCAGACAAACCAAGCCAGAACCATTGATATGATGTAGCATCGGTGGGGAAAAACAATCCACGGGTAAAGAATGTGGTGATACCCAAAAAACCGATGGCAAAAAGGAGTCGAATGAAATTGACTGATAATGAGCCTATTTTATGTCCTGCTTTTTCGAAAAACAAGGCACTCACAGTCCAGCAAACTGAAACTCCTAATCCGGCAAACTCACCTATATGCGATTGAAACATTTTTTATTTACAATTTAGAAATTTATAATTCAATATTTAAATTTTTTACAATAAAAAAAATTTCTGCAAAGATACAGGAAGAAAGTTACAATTTATAATTCAAATCGTTTAATTATTCATTCAACTGACTTTTAATGTATTATATGAATTTTATATTGGTATTGTGATGAAATACAATAATTTAGCTACCTTTGCAGTCTGAATAAGGAGTATAATTCTTATTTCTTAATTATTCAGTATTAATTAATTGACATGCCAAAAGAAGATTATTTACTGAAATACCTTGAGAAACTCAGCCGTGTTATTGCTGCCATGATGGGGTTTCGCGACAAGGGTTTTCCGGAAGATGCTATTCGTTTGGCTGACGAAACCTATAAGGAATTGCTTGATTTAAAGGTGGAAGAATTGACAGTTATGCCAGTTGAGAAATTTATTGAAATTGTTCGGAAAACCGGATATTCATCAACTTATTTAGAAACATTGGCACAATTGGCAAACGAAACTGCTAATTCTTTTCAAATGCAAGGGAATGAATTATTTGCTCAAAGTTTTTATCTTAAAACCTTGAATTTATATTTATTTCTAAATGATAAAGACAAAACTTTTTCCTTTGAAAGGGGAATGATAATCGCTAAACTCGAGCAATTGACAAAATGACAACTAATAACTTCCGAAGGGGTCAATAACGCGCAGCAAATAATATTTTGATATGATTAACTACAAAAACAAACAACGTCCTGAAAAGGATATGATTTTCGGCATTCGTGCAGTGATTGAAGCCATTCAGGCCGGAAAAGAAATTGATAAAATACTGATGCGTCGCGATATGACCAATGAATTGTCTCGCGAACTTTTTGCTGCACTGAATGGTTTGCAAATTCCTGTTCAATATGTGCCGCTTGAAAAGCTGAACAAAATGACAGTGAAAAACCATCAGGGAGCTATTGCTTTTATTTCCCCAGTCGCTTATCAACGTATTGAAGATATTATTCCCGGAATTTATGAAGAAGGACGTATGCCGTTCATAGTTGTTTTGGATGGTGTGACCGACGTTCGTAATTTTGGAGCCATTGCCCGTACGTGCGAATGTGCCGGAGTGGATGCCATAGTTATTCCAACTAAAGGTGGAGCTTCAATCAATGCTGATGCTGTGAAAACATCAGCCGGAGCTTTGCTTTCCATTCCTGTTTGTCGGGAAGAAAATTTAGGAAATGCATTGAAATTCATTGTATCATCCGGAATTAAAATTGTTGCAGCCAGCGAAAAAGCAACTAAGAATTATACAGAAGCCAGCCTGACTGAACCGATAGCTTTTATTATGGGATCGGAAGATGAAGGCGTTTCTTCTGATTACCTGCGGCTTTGCGACGAAATGGTAAGCATTCCAATGCTTGGAACGATTGATTCTTTGAATGTATCGGTTGCTGCGGGAGTGTTGATTTATGAAGCCGTTCGCCAACGGATGACCCCTAACCCCTAAAGGGGAATTGGAGTTACCTTCATCTTGTAACTAAAATATCAATTTAATAATGAATTATATAATCTAAACTAATCAGAACTCCCCTTTAGGGGTTGGGGGCACATGAAAATTCTATACGAAGACAACCACATAATAGCCGTAAATAAAACCTGTTCGGAAATTGTACAGGGAGATAAAACCGGTGATGAACCGCTTTCGGAAACTATAAAAAAGTATTTGAAAGAAAAATACAATAAACCCGGTGAAGTTTTCTGTGGGGTGACGCATCGTCTGGATCGTCCGGTGAGCGGCGTGGTGTTGTTTGCCAAAACAAGCAAAGCATTGACACGTTTGAACGAAATGTTTAAAAATCAGGAAGTAAAGAAAACTTATTGGGCGATTGTCAAAGAAAAACCCGCACAACCTGAAGCCCGTCTGGAGCATTTTCTGCTTCGAAACGAAAAACAAAACAAATCGATGGCACACAATAAAATGGTTCCGAATGCAAAAGCAGCGGCATTGAGCTACAAACTTATCGCACATTCCGACACCTATTTTCTACTCGAAGTGCATCTCGAAACCGGTCGTCACCACCAAATCCGCTGCCAGTTGGCCAAAATGGGTTGTCCGATAAAAGGCGATTTGAAGTACGGTTTTGCACGGTCTAATCCAAATGGTGGTATTGGCCTTCATGCCAGAAATGTAGAATTTATCCATCCCGTTTCTAAAGAATTGATTCAAATTACCGCTCCTGTGCCCGAAGATGATAAATTGTGGTTGGCAATGGAGCGAATTTCAACTAAATAATTCAACGTTGAATTTATGTTTCAAACAAAAGTACAGATTTCTTCTTCGCCCTTGAAAATAGGTTATGAAAATCGGGTTATGACGATGGGTTCGTGCTTTGCCGAGAATATTAGCAAGAAATTGAATGATGTCTTTTTCCTGACCGATATCAATCCGTTTGGTGTGCTTTACAATCCGGTTTCTATATCTAACAGCATTGAACTGTTGATTCACAATAAACCCTTTACTGAAAAGGATTTATTTCAGAACAAGGGGTTGTGGCAAAGCTTCTCGCATAGCAGTTTGTTTTCGGCAACGACAGCCGAAAAATGTCTTGAAAACATCAACGACCGACTTAGTAACGCGTCTGATTTCCTCGCCAAAACCAACTTTTTACTGATAACATTTGGTACCGCTTGGATTTATGAAGAACAAAAGAGTGGGAGTGTGGTGTCCAATTGTCATAAACTGCCTGCAACGGCTTTTTTCAGAAGAAGATTAACTGTTGAAGAAATTGTTGCAGGATATTCAAAACTAATAAACGAATTAACCAATAAACTGCAACAGTTAAAACTAATATTTAGCGTCAGCCCCATTCGCCACTGGAAAGACGGGGCACACGAAAACAACATAAGCAAAAGCATTTTGTTGTTAGCTATTGACGAACTTCAAAAGCAGTTCGAACAAGTTCATTATTTTCCGGCTTACGAAATTCAACTGGACGAATTGCGTGATTACCGCTTTTATGCCCCGGATATGCTGCATCCGTCCGACGTGGCTGTAGATTATATCTGGGAGAAATTCTGCGAAACCTATTTCGACGCACAAACCTCAAAAATAAAGAAGGAATTGGAACAATTAGCGGCTGACTTATCGCATCGCCCGTTGTTTCCCGACTCGGAGAAATATCAGAAATTTCAGGCGAATATCACGAAAAAGAAAGAGGAATTAATAGCATGTTATCCGTTTCTGAATGATCGGTTGAAATAACCCTATTTTTTGCGGGAGCTTCATTGTCCGCCCAGTCCTTCCTGATATATACCCTCAATTATAGTTTAAAATGGTGCGAACTGTCGGTGGAACCTACCTGCCGCCGGCAAGTTTGCAATTCCACCTCTTGTATTCTTAGCACTTGCCTGCGGCAGGCAAGTCCTCGTAGTACAAGAGTTGGGATTAAAAGAAAATCCCAACAACCAAGACTGATCTTTTGCACATTTAATCAGTGTTAGATATATCCGACTGGATGGGGTGCCTTTTTTCCCTGATAGTTTTATCGT
>JADGPS010000054.1 GCA_017882285.1 Paludibacter sp.
GGTCGCCGTGCTTTTAATGAAATGGAAGGCATGTTTGAATGGGAATTGACCGTAAAAATTCCATTTGCATTAATCGGAATTGACCCGAAACATTTGCCCGAAAAGATAGTAGGCAACTTCTATAAATGTGCTGATGGTACTGATTCTATGCACTTTGTAAGCTGGAGTCCGATTCCAACCGAAAAACCTGATTTTCATCGTCCTGAATTTTTTGGAGAATTGATTTTTGAATAATCATTTTTAAACTTACACGATGAATATAAAAAAAATTACATGGCAAGGACTTGATGCAATATTGCTTGAAACAAATGTATATGAGGCAATTATAGTTCCTTCGGTTGGCGCAAATCTGATAAAACTGTATAACAAAGAAAAACAGGTTAATATATTGCGTACTCCAGGTTCTGAAGAAATGGAAACTTTTCTGAGCCGACCACAAATATTTGGTGTGCCGTTGCTTTTCCCGCCAAACCGTATTGAAGATGGGAAATATACTTTTGCCGGTAAAAATTACGTATATCCTATCACCATTCCTGCTCAAAACAATTATCATCACGGTATTATAAAATCCCAACCATTTATTATTACACGAACCCGGATTTCTTCTGATGCTTTAGAGGTAGAAGCCTGTTTTTTTTCCAACAGAATAAATCAAGCCATTTACGAGAATTTTCCACACGAATTTGTTTGTAAAATACGGTTTATCCTCACAGACAATGAATTAACGCATATAATTACATTTACTAACTTAGGAACCGAACCTATGCCGCTTGGAGTAGGTTACCACACTCTTATTCGACTTCCATTTTCAAAGAATACGGATAAATCGGATTACAAATTGCGTCTTTCAATCGGAAAACGGTGGGAATTGTCTGATCGGGATTTACCAACCGGAAAATTAATAGATTTAACAGAAGAGGAATCGTTCCTGCGTAATGAAGGGTTGAATCCAACCGGAAAACCTATCGAAATAGCATTCACCGATGAAGCAATTTCCGATAACGGAAAATCATATCATGGTGCCATTCTTACTAACATCAAAGACAATATCAGCGTTTATTATGAAGTAGATAACCAGTTTAAGCATTGGACACTTTGGAATAATGGCGGTGAAGTTGATTGGGTTTGTCCTGAACCACAAACATGGACTATCAATGCGCCAAATCTTAAATTACCGACAGAAATTACCGGTATGCAATCAGTTGGAGGCGGCAAAAGCTGGAGTGGAACCACGAGATTTTATGTAAAGTAATCGTAAACTTTTATATCAAAACAGCCTGTTGATCAATGTATGACAACAGGCTGTATTATTTATTATTGGAATCAATCACACAACGCATACAAATCTCCACGCGGATTTACTAAAAGAACCGGAACAGACGATTTTTTCACCAGATGATATTCTTTTGGTCCGAAAAGAATGTCATCCAAGCCATAATCACGTGAAGCGGAAACTATGATTATTCCGGCGCGTTCATTCTCTGCCACTTGAATTGATTCTGCTTCCACTTTGAAACTATCTTTAGTCGCTTTTTCGAGTGAATACTTGAAATCAAACTTATCGAATAACTGTTTCATCTTTTCAGCATTGGTAGCTGCCTTGGAGCCATAATCATTAGCCAACAGCATTTTAATTTCCGAACTACAAAATCGCCCAAACGCCGAAGCAAACTGCGCCTTTTCCATTTCTTCTTCCAAAAAACCGATAGGTAAAATAACTTTATGTAAATCAAACTCCTTAAAGGAATCTTTATAAAATAAATACGGAATACGCAAATCCCGGCAATTGTTCAGCAATTTGCGAATATTTTTGGTTTGTTCGTTTGGCAACTGAATAAACAAAAACGAAGCTTCCTCAGCTTCACAAATCTCAACCAGCAATCTTTCTTTGATAAAAATCTGATAATCTGTTATTTTGCATTCATTCAATAATGATTTGAGTTCATTTTCTATACCTGCTAATGTCAATACGGCAAACGACTTACCTAGCTGCAACGCTAGTTTTGAAGCACTTTGCAGCAGTGTTTTAGATGTTGAAAGTTGTTGTATTTGAACAAGAATCATTGAAATTTCTAAATTAATGAGAGTTGAATTCCCCTTTAGGGGTTAGGGGTCTATTCCTGAAAATATACTCTTTTCACTCGTCTGGAAACACTGGTAAGCACTTCATACGGAATAGTTTTCAACCAATCGGCCACTTCGGAAATGGTCAGATGATCGCCAAAAATTTCCACTTGGTCGCCTTCTTTCGCTTCCATGTTGGTTATATCTATCATAACCAAATCCATGCACACATTACCAATCACTTTGGCACGTTGTCCGTTGATAAGCACCTCTCCCACTCCATTTCCCAGTTTTCGATCGAAGCCGTCGGCATAACCAATCGGAATTATGGCAATGCGTTTATCTGCATTGACAATTCCTTTGCAACTGTAACCCACAGTTTCGCCGGCTTTTACGTTTTTAATCTGCAAAATAATGGTTTTCAATGCACAAACCTGTTTCAGATTGACATCCGGTAGCGAACTGATGCCATAATGACCAATTCCCAACCTCACCATGTCAAACTGATATTCAGGGAAACGTTCAATCCCCGCCGAATTAAGAATATGACGTATAATATGATGCGAAAAAGTAGCAGAAAACTGATTGGCACAAGCTGTAAATGTGGCTATTTGTTGTTTAGTAAATGCATCAAATTTTGCTTCGTCCGAACCGGATAGATGAGAGAAAACCGAACGCACTTTCACCTGAGTTTGACCTTTCAGTCGGGTAAGCAATTGCTCCACATCCTGCGGTTCAAAACCCAAGCGATGCATACCGCTATCTATTTTTATATGAATAGGATAATCAGTTAAACCTAATTTTTCAGTTGAAGCAATAAAAGAGTCTAATAAGCGGAAACTGTAAATTTCCGGTTCAAGTTTATTGTCGAAAATCATACCGAAACTGCCTTTTTCGGGATTCATTACCACGATGGGAATACGAATGCCTTCGCGACGCAATTCTGCTCCTTCGTCTGCCACTGCTACTGCCAGATAATCCGTTCGATGGTGTTGCAGCGTGCGCGCCACTTCCACCGCACCGCTTCCATAAGCAAAGGCTTTCACCATGCACATCATTTTGGTTTCAGGGCGAAGTTTGGAGCGGAAATAATTCAGATTATCCACCAACGCGTTCAGATTCACTTCCATAATGGTTTCGTGCGTTACCAATTCCAGTTTTTCGGAAATATCTTCGAAATGAAATGCACGTGAACCTTTAAGCAATATTATCTCATTCTTCAACTCCCATAAGATGGACGATTTCAGAAAATCTTCGGTGTGCTCAAAAAATGTTTTATCAATTGATTCAAATTTATCTGCATGTTTGGATATTTCCGAACCGATGCCGATAATGCGTTGAACGTTTTTGTTTTGTACCAGTTTGGAAACCGTTTTATATAAGTCAGCCGATGTTTGTCCGCTTTGCAAAATATCCGAAATAATCAATGTTTTCGATAAGTTTTTTGCTGTGGCTTGTTGATTCAAAAAATCAAGTGCTATGCCCAACGAATTCAAATCGGAATTATAACTATCGTTGATAATCAGGCAATCGCGCACACCTTCTTTTACTTCCAGTCGCATAGCCACCGCTTCGAGAAGTAGAATTCTTTTGGCAATTTCGTCCGGTTTTATTCCCAAATGTAGCATCAATACCACACATTGCAAGGCATTTTCGATGGAAGCATCGTCAGTAAATGGTATTACAACCTTGAACTCTGAACCGGCATATTTCATTAAGACTTTCGTGTTTAACGAAGCCTTTTCAACTTGCAGAATTTGTATAACAGCTTTATCTGATTTTCCCCAGGATAACAACTTTCCTTTGAAATCGGATTGTGCTATCGATATTTCAACCAGTTTATTATCAGAGCAATAAATTAAAACTTCTGATTGTGCAAAAAGTTTAAGTTTTTCTTCACACTTTTGTTTTAATCCAGAGAAATTCTCTTGATGTGCTTCGCCTAAATTGGTAAATATACCGATGGTAGGTTGAATAATGGGTTGCAAATGTTCCATTTCGTGCATTTCAGATATGCCTGCTTCAAAAATGCCGAGTTGAGTATTTTCGTTCAATGCCCACACCGAGAGCGGAACGCCTATTTGCGAGTTATAGCTGCGCGGCGAACGGGTAATGTTGAAATTAGCATGTAAAAGCTGATAAAGCCATTCTTTTACCACCGTTTTCCCGTTGCTTCCTGTTATGGCAATCACCGGTATCTTAAACGTGGAACGATTTGCAGCCGCAAGCCCTTGTAAAGCCTGCAAGGTATCATTTACCTGCAAAAAAACAGCATCAGTCATCTTCTCAAATTCCGGGCGCATTTCACTCACCACAAAATACCGGAGATTTTGCTGATACAGTTCCACAATATAGTTGTGACCGTTGTTTCGTGCCGTGCAAATGGCAAAAAACAAGCTTTCAGCCGGAAAGGACAATGAACGGCTGTCGGTTAACAACCAGTTTATTTCTGCAGCCGGAATGTTTTTCTCGTTCGCTCCAATTAGTTGGGCTATTTTGTTTAGTTTCATTGTATCAATATTTTATCCTCGCAACAACACCTTCAGTAGTTGTGAGGATGCATTCTTTATTGGGTAAAATTGTAACTGTATTAATAATGGAATTTCCTATTTTATGTCGCCACAAAAGAGCACCTGTTTTGGCATCAATGCCATGCAACAGTCCGTTTTTAGTTCCGAAAACAATAACTCCATCACGATTTTCCATCATGCTTGGATTATGATCGTAGCCGTAACCGGCACTGGTTTTCCAACTGACTTTCGGATAATCGGATCGGGCATCCAACGCCACCACACTATCGTTCATACAGCGACTGAAAACAGTATTTCCATCCTCCGACAATCCTATCGTTTCACGAACTTCATGTTGATTTGTGCGCCACACCACCTTGCCTGTTCCAGCATCCAGAGCTGTCCAGAAACGATCGGGAGCCGTGATAAAAATTTTACCATTCGAAAAAACGGGAAGAACAGCTGCAGGTGAATAAAGAATTCCTTTTTGCGGGCTGTTCCATTTCCATGCAAGTGTTCCATCTTTTGAATTTAAAGCATAAAAGTTTGTGTCCCATGCCCCGAAAAATACTTTGCCGTTAGCCACCATTGGACGGGTTTCCACATAACCATTCAAATTGGAGAACTGCCAGATAATTGCACCGTTCGTCAAACTCAACGCCCGAAAACATCCATCACTGCAACCGATAAAAACGGTATCTCCTTTTATCAACGGACAACCCAACACCGCTTTTTTAGTCGCATATTTCCAGTTAAATTTTCCGGTTTTGGCATTTAGACAATAGATATTTCCATCTGTCGAGCCAAAAACTACCTTTTTGCAACAAACTGCCGGAGAAGAAATAATCCGGCTTCCTGTTTTGAATGTCCAGTTATTACTCCCTGTATGCAGAGAAGCGGCATGCATATATCCAAAGTCATCACCAAAGTAAATCTGATTATCATAAACGGCAGGTGTGCCATAAATGGCTATATGGGTATTTTGTCGCCAGATTTCTTTTACGGTTTTATAAGTTTCATTGACTTCAAATGAAGGTTTCAGCAATGGATTCGGCTTATCATAGTTTCTGGTTTCGAACGGCAATGTAAGCCATTTATCTTCGGGCTGGCCAATCTTCTTTTCAAAAACACGGATAGAATCCGATATGGAATAAATGGAATATCCTCCTACAGCATCTTTTGCCCTCAAAGTGGAGCGATTGACAATACCCGGAATTCCATCATAATTGAGCAATACATTACGGTGATAATGTCCGTTCAGGACTGCCTGTACGTTAAACTGACGCAACACATCGGTCATATCGTACCAGTTATCCACATCGCCGGTCAGAAGAGGATAATGGGTAACGGCAAAAACAGGCGTATTTTTTTTGTTTTTCAGCAGTTCCGCTTTTACCCAATCTATATCTTGAGGGGCAATGTGACCATCTCCCATTTTGATAATTGGCCCGGTCAAAAAACCAATAAAATAAAAACCTTTGTGTGAAAAGGAGAATTTATCATTGCCAAAGATCCGTACAAAATCGGTTGCACCGGATTCGCTCCATTTCGTTTCATGGTTTCCGGCAGTAATATAATAAGGCATGTGTAAGTTATCCAGATTTTTTTTTGCTGCCAGCAATGATTCAGCATCGCCCGATTCAGATACGTCGCCTGACACGATGACAAAATCTATTCCCTGCAATGCATTGACATCAGTTATAGCCTGACGGAGATCTTCGGCCGGAACAGGGTTGGAAGTTGAAATGTGTAAATCGGTAAATAACGCAAATCGAAATGGCTCAATCGCAAAGGTAACAACTTGAAATAAAACGAGATAGAAGAATATTAAAACATGACGTTTTTTCATTCAGGAAACTGTTTGTTGATAGAAATATTTTATGAAATAAAATACAAAGATACAACAGCTCAATCAATTTCTACACATTTGACTGACAAAACTTTTAATCAAAAAAAATGGAGCGAATCTTCTAAAAAGACCGACTCCATTTTAACTATTCTATAAATATAAGTTATACATCGATTGAACTTATCTCCACTAACAACTCATCTTTCATCACTGATTGACCTTGTTGAACGCGAATTTTACGAATTACGCCGTTACAGTTTGCTGAAATTTCGTTTTGCATTTTCATGGCTTCGAGACTCAAAATCGGTTCTCCTTCGTTTACTAAATCACCTTCGGAAAGGAAAATATCAACTATTTTCCCCGGCATGGGTGAAACTATATTATTTTCATTTATTTGAGATCCGTCTTTATCAATCATACCATGACGAATGTATGAAAACAACGATTCTAAGCTGAATTTATATTCAACTCCATTCACTTTAATTACAGCTTTGTTTTGATCGCGTGAAACCAGCTCGCAGTGAAAACGTTTACCGTTCCAATTGAAAGTATAATGAAAATCTTCTTGTTCAACAAAATCAATATCCAGTTCTTCACCGTTTATCACCGGTTTAGATTCTTTTGGAATGTAAATTTTGTAGCGTTTACCATTTTCACGTAAAGCGATAAACAATCGCGAAGCATCGCGTTTATAAATATATGTTGTACCCATAATTCAGATTTACAATTAATTCATTTACAATTTACGATTTATAAGTCCCCCTTCAGGGGGATTTAGGGGGCTTTTTAATAATTAAGTCGTTTATTTAACACCCACACATTCAAAGAATCATTTTTATAAGTCGGCAAATCCGACGAAAGTTGTAAATATTCGGAAGCATACATAATAGTTGCAGCCAACGCTCCAATCATTTCATCTTCTTCGTTTTCAAGCATTTCAGACGTAAAAACATGTTCCACCCAACGGGTAGTGTAAGTTGCATTTACAAACTCGGGATGTTGCAACACGGTACGGCAAAACGGAACGGTGGTTTTAAGTCCTATCAGGCTGAATTCGTACAAAGCTGCCAGTGTTTTCTGAATTACATCGGCACGATCTTTTCCGTGAACAATGATTTTTGCAATCATCGAATCGAAATAAGGCGTTACCACTGAGCCATTTTGCACTCCCGATTCAATGCGAATATTTTCATCTTGCGGAAAATGAATTTTATCGATAAATCCGGTTTGCGGACTGAAACGGTTTTGTGGATCTTCACAATTGACACGGCATTCAATAGCCCAACCATTTATCTGAATATCTTCCTGTTTCAGAGTCAATTCTTCACCCAATGCAACACGAATTTGCCAATCCACTAAATCCACTCCTGTAACCATTTCAGTAACCGGATGCTCCACCTGAATACGCGTATTCATTTCCATAAAAAAATACGAACCATCCTCGTCCATAATAAATTCAATGGTTCCGGCCGAATAATAATCTATTGATTTGGCAAAACGCACCGCCATATCTCCCATTTCTTTACGCATGTTGGGTGTTACGCTGGCTGAAGGAGCTTCTTCCATTATTTTCTGATGTTTCCGTTGTAAAGAACATTCACGTTCGCCCAAGTGAATCACATTTCCATGTTTATCGCCCATGATCTGAAATTCCAAATGTTTCGGGTTTAGTAAAAATTTCTCAATAAACATATCCCCGTTTCCAAATGCTGCCAACGCCTCATCCGAAGCCGATTTAAAATTACGTTCAATCGTCTCCGGCTTATTTACAATGCGCATTCCGCGTCCGCCTCCACCTGCTGATGCTTTCAGAATAACAGGATAACCAATTTTATCAGCATAAGCTTTAGCAGCTTCAGCATCTTTTACCGGACCATCACTTCCTGGCACCAAAGGCAAACCGGCTTTGATAGCCATACTTTTAGCTACGGTTTTCAGTCCCATTTCGCGAATCAATTCGGGTGATGGACCAATAAAATTAATTCCATTTTCGACACAAAGTTGTGCAAAATCCGGATTTTCAGATAAGAAACCATAACCTGGATGAATTAAATCAATATTATGCTCAAGAGCCAGATTCACAATTAATTCCGGATCCAGAAAAATCGGTTTTTCATTACCCGCATCCCGAGCCGGAATAATTTCATCTGCATAATTCAAATAGAGAGCATCCGGTTCTCTATCACATTGAAAAACCACAGCCAACATGCCCAGTTTATGTGCCGAGCGTATGATGCGTATCGCAATTTCACTCCGGTTGGCAATTAATAGTCGTTGCTTCATTTATTATGTTGTTATTAAACTTGCCCCTAAATCCCCTAAAGGGGACTTTAGTAAGTGAGATTAAGAGATTTTTTTATCAAAAGTAACTATTTTCCCCTTTAGGGGTTAGGGGTCATAATGGTATACTTCCGTGTTTACGAGCCGGTTTAGTATATTGTTTATTCGATAAAATTTCGAAAGAAGTTATCAGAATATCACGCGTATCTGAAGGCGTGATAACTTCATCAATCAGTCCGAATTCTTCGGCTTTATATGGATTGGCAATTTCGTGCTTATAATTATCAATCAGCTCCTTTTCAAGTTCGGCTTTATTTTCAGCTTTTGCCAGTTCATGTTTGTGTACAATCTTTATGGCTCCTGACGGTCCCATAACGGCAATTTCGGCAGTGGGCCATGCAAAGTTAAAGTCGCCCCCTGTATTTTTACTGCTCATCACTATATATGCACCTCCATAAGCCTTACGGGTGATAATGGTAATTTTCGGAACGGTGGCTTCACAGAAAGCATAAAGTAGTTTTGCACCATTGCGGATAATTCCATTGTGCTCCTGTTCGATACCTGGAAGAAATCCGGGAACATCTTCCAAAATGAGCAACGGTATATTAAATGCATCGCAAAAACGTACAAAACGTGCACCTTTAATACTGGCATTTATATCAAGTGTTCCTGCCATTACTTTGGGTTGATTGGCCACAATACCAATGGTTTTTCCATTCAACCGGGCAAAGCCAATCAGAATATTTAGAGCAAATTTTTCATGTACTTCAAAGAAAGAATCTTTATCAACAAGGATATGAACAATTTCTTTCATATCATAGGGACGATTTGGATCATCAGGA
Source organism: Paludibacter sp. (assembly GCA_017882285.1). GTDB lineage: Bacteria > Bacteroidota > Bacteroidia > Bacteroidales > Paludibacteraceae > Paludibacter. Next base: position 9,546 of record JADGPS010000054.1, read on the forward strand.
ATAATTTTATCTAAAAACTCCTGACGAGAATGGTAAAAACTTACCAGATTTGAAACCGGCAGGGGCTCATAATTATTGGAAGGAATATAGGACAATAATTTGCGAATCAACATGATAGTGTGTTCTTCATCGTCGGAAACAAAATGCGCCACACCACTTTTGGCGGCATGTACATTTCCACCTCCCAAACCTTCCATATCAATATCTTCGTTCAACACTTCTTTTACTACATCCGGACCGGTTACAAACATATACGAAGTCTGATTGGTCATAAAAATAAAATCGGTGAGTGCAGGCGAATAGACGGCTCCACCGGCGGCTGGTCCGAGAATTGCCGATATTTGAGGAATAATGCCCGATGATCTGACATTATTACGGAAAATAGTGGCATAAGCTGACAAACTTTTCACACCTTCCTGAATACGTGCACCGCCCGAATCCATTAAACCGACGATCGGAGCACCAAGTTTTAACGCCATTTGTTGAACTTTAGCTATTTTCATCCCATGAGCATAACCCAGCGAACCACCCAACACCGTAAAATCCTGTGCATAAGCAAAAACACTCCGACCCTGAACCAACCCCCGCCCAACTACAACACCATCACCAAAATTGGACTGCTTACTGCTCATGGGGATTTGCAAAGGTGATACAAATGCATCAAATTCGAAGAAAGTTCCTTCGTCAAAAAGCACATTAATTCGTTCACGTGCAGTAAGTTTTCCTTTCAAATGCTGCCGGGTAGCTGCATTGTCTTCCATTTCCTGTAACGCTTTAAGGCGTTGTTCAAATACTTCGTTTTTGTACATTCTATAAATACGAATCTTTATTAACTACACAGTAACAATTTAATGTAATTTTCGTTCAATTTTTAATTTAAATGCAAGACATTTTGCACAAATGTAAGTTATTTGTGCAAAACTCAAGCTGCTTTTACAAAAAATAACGTTATATAAGATAATGTGGGAACGGTGTTTTATCAAAAACAGGAATGATAAACAAAAGAGTATCAGAGAATAGAATATTTTGATATTGTTAAGTTCTATGCTCGGAGAAGTTCTGATTTTTCATAATCATTAAACTTACCATATAGCCGTACAAAAATGATTTGTACAATTGAAAAAAACTTTTAATTGGAATGAATTTATTTCGATAATTGCTAAAATCAGTTGCCAAACCACCACAAAAATAAAATTACCATTATAAGAGATGGAATCATATTCATTATCCGTAATTTTTTGATTTCAAGGATATTGATTCCCAAACCTATTAGCAAAATTCCCCCAACACTTGTCAATCCCTGAATAATAACCGGAGAGAAAAATGAGCCGGCATACATGGCTAATAAAGTCAATGCTCCCTGAAAAAGCAACAAAGGAATAGCCGAAAATATTACGCCAAAACCAAATGCCGAAGCCAGCAACAAAGCCGAAAAGAAATCCATAAGCGACTTGGTAAAAAGCAAATCAGACGAACCACCCGTGCCTTCCTGAATAGTTCCCAAAATGGTCATAGAACCAATGCAAAACAACAGAAAAGCAGTAACTAGTCCTTCCGAAAATTTATCGCTACCTATACGGAAACGTTTCTTCAGAAATTCGCTTATACGCTCCATTCCTGCCTCGATATTTATCCATTCACCCAGCAGTGAACCGACTGCCAGACTACCCACTACAATTAAAATATGCTCCATTTTCACTACCATGGAAATACCTATTGCAAGCGTAAATAATCCAACTGCCTGAAAATAAATAGTGGTAACACGTTTGGGCATATTCTTTTTCAATAATAAACCTATAGTTCCGCCGACAATAACGGCTGCTGTGTTGACAAGGGTTCCGATCATATTTTAATTTAAAAATGAGTTAATTTGAAAATTTGATAAGGACGATGTGCAAAAGTAATAAATTTTTGACTTATAAGCATATTCATTTATCTACATATACTTCATCGTCGCATCACGGTCATATCAAAATTGAAGTATATAATGACTAAACATACAGGATATAAAGAGATAATATAGTGTTAAAATAGTAATTATATTGATTATTTTATGTCTGTATTTGATTATTGTTTCAATAATTTTTTATAATTTTGTACTTACTTTTTGATATAGTCCTGATAGGAACGTGATACGACTGAAATATACCCCTAACCTATCCCGATAATAATTGGGATAAATTGCCGGGAATATTGAAGTTTGACTGAATAATAATTAATAATTCTAATTAAAAACTCCCCTTTAGGCTTCGGCGTGAGCTCAGTCGAACGGAGCTGGGGGCAATTCTATTATTATGGCTATCATTAAACCACCCTTCGAAATTGTCGGCAGTATCCGCGGCATGTCGTTTTACAAGCAATACGGAAGCGACAAAGTAATTATGCGCACCAAAGGCGGTGCCACCAAACAGAAAATCAAGAATTCACCGAAGTTTGCCAAGTTGCGGCTACACCAGACCGAATGGGGCGGCTGTGTGAAAATGTCGCGGGCAATATGCTGTTCTATGTGGCGGGTTATTCCGCTTGCAGATTTCAACGTATCGGCTTATCTGAATGGATTTTCTAAAAAACTGCAAGCATTAGACACCGAAATGCCGGTGGGTGAGCGACGTATTCTGCTCTCCAAAAACAAATACTTGCTGGACGGTTTTCAGCTAAACCGGATACATACCTTTGCCAGCATTCTGCGGGTTGCACCGTTCTGGGAAATAAAGCGCGAAACGTTGGAAGCACGGGTGGAAATACCCTATATCAACACGGATATTCATTTAGTAAACCCCAACAATCTGCCTTATTTCCGGATTATCGTCTCTCTTGGATTTGTGTCCGATATGCATCAGATAGAAAACGGCAAAGAATATGTCCCTAATAATATCAATCTGGATAGTTTTACTTTTGAACTACATACCGAATGGTACTCCACTAACCGCCAGATTCCGGCTCAGGAACTGATTATTAAATACGAGGACCAATATGTTTCAGACCTTACGGATGATATTTCCATGATATTATCCATAGGCGTGGAATTTGGTAAACCGGGCTTCGATAATCAACCGGTGGAAGTGAAACGGGCAGGATGCGCGAAGGTGCTGGGAGTTAGATAGTTAACCCCAAGCCCCTAAAGGGGATGTGAAGAGTGGTATGCGAAAATATTTACAATTAATATTGGTAAAGATTTACGAGACAAAACTAATTTTTGTTCCCCTTTAGGGGTTAGGGGTCGTTTGTATTCCTCCGGTAGCTTTGTGTTATCGGGGGAATTTTTTTTATAGTGGTAAATAATCCAATTACTTATTATTCAGCACCAAAACAAAAGGCGAGTTGCCCCGCCTTAAATGTTTTCACAACGGAATAATCCTTATTGTGATTTGCTTCAAAAATTGTACGGCAAAGATATACAAAAAAAAATAGAAAACGACACTTGTTTTATAAAAAAAAATGAATTAACTTTAACGCCAATTAGAAAACTATTTAAAATCAGAATATTATGAAGAAAATATTAGGTCTTGATTTGGGCACAAACAGCATTGGATGGGCATTAGTGAATGAAGCACAAGATGAAACTAAAGAGATATTAGGCATTGGGAGCCGTATAATTCCCATGAGTCAGGATATTCTTGGAAAATTTGATAGTGGTAATTCAATATCACAAACAGCTGAAAGAACTGGCTATAGAGGAGTTCGTAGACTTCGGGAAAGACATTTGTTACGTCGCGAAAGACTTCACAGGATTTTACATATTATGGAATTTCTACCAAAACACTATGAGAAATATATTGATTTTGATAACAAACTTGGTAAATTTATATCAGACACAGAACCTAAACTTGTCTGGAAAGATAATGAGAATGGAAGTTTTGATTTCATTTTCAAATCTTCATTTAATGAAATGGTTGAAGAGTTTAAAATTACTCAGCCACAACTCTTTGATACAGATAAATTAATCCCATACGATTGGACAATTTACTATTTAAGAAAAAAGGCTTTGCAACAAAAGATTGATAAAGAGGAACTAGCTTGGCTATTGCTGAATTTCAATCAAAAAAGAGGTTATTATCAGTTGAGAGGTGAAGAGGAAGAAGAAAATCCTAATAAATTGGTTGAATTCCACTCACTAAAAGTGATAGAAGTTACTGACGATGAACCGCAAAAGGGCAAACCAGATATTTGGTATAGTATTATTCTAGAAAATGGTTGGATATATCGACGTTCAAGCAAAACGCCACTATTCGATTGGAAAGATAAAATAAGAGATTTTATTGTAACGACAGACCTGAATACTGATGGTACAATAAAAGTAGACAAAGACGGAAAAGAAAAACGTTCGTTCCGAGCACCATCGGAAGATGATTGGACTTTGCTCAAAAAGAAAACAGAATCGGATATTGAGAAAAGTAATAAAACTGTAGGTTGCTATATCTTCGAAACTTTACTTCAAAATCCAACTCAGAAAATCAATGGAAAACTTGTACGAACCATTGAACGTAAGTTCTACAAACAGGAACTAAAAGCAATACTTGAAAAACAAAAAGAATTCCACTCAGAATTAAATAATGTTGAATTGTATCACGCTTGCCTCAATGAGCTTTATGGTAATAACGAAGCACATAGAAATAGTAGTGCAAATCGTGATTTCACCTATTTGTTTTTGAATGATATAATATTCTATCAACGCCCCTTCAAAAGTAAAAAATCGCTGATAAGCAACTGTAAATATGAAGCTCGTACTTTTATCAACAAAGAAACAGGGGAAAAACAAACAGATGCAATCAAATGCATCGCTAAATCACACCCACTTTATCAGGAACTTAGACTCTGGAAATTCATTCAAGACCTAAAAATTATTGAACGTGAGAAAGATATAAATGGAAAATTAAATACAGATGTAGACGTTACAAATGAGTTTTTAAAAACAGAGGACGATTATGTTGAGTTATTTGATTGGTTGAACAAAACTAAGGAAATTAAGCAAGACACTTTACTATCATCCTATTTCAAAATTAAAAAGAAAAAAGGAGAAGAAAAGCTATCTCATAGGTGGAATTATGTAGAAGATAAAGAATATCCATGTAATGAAACAAGAGCTCAATTCCTCAATCGTCTGAGCAAAGTAAGTAATGTCCCTGAAAACTTTTTAAATAAAGAAACAGAGATTCAATTGTGGCATCTACTTTATTCGGTAGAAGATAAGCTCGATATTGAGAAAGCATTAAAGTCATTTGCTCAAAAAAATCAGTTAGGTGATGATTTTGTTGAGGTATTTCGAAAATTCCCTCCATTTAAGAAAGAATATGGTGCATATTCCGAAAAAGCAATTAAAAAGTTCCTTCCAGTGATGCGAATGGGTAAGTATTGGGAACTAGATAATATTGACATAAAAACAAGACTCAGAATTGAGAAGATAATAACTGGTGAATACGATGAAACCATTCAGAATCGTGTTCGTGAGAAGGCGATAAAACTTATTGACATATCACAATTTAAAGGACTACCAGAATGGTTGGTAAGTTATATTGTTTACGACAGACATTCCGAGTCTGGCGACATATCAAAATGGAAAACTCCTGAAGATTTAGAAGATTATCTACGAACTTTCAAACAACATTCACTTCGAAATCCTATTGTAGAACAGGTTATAACCGAAACATTGCGAACGGTTAAGGATATTTGGAAATGCTATGGTGACTTTTCGGAAATTCATGTTGAGTTAGGGCGTGAAATGAAAAATCCGGCTGACAAACGTAAAACGATGACAGCTCAAATTACCGAAAATGAAAATTCAAATCTGCGTATTAAATATCTATTGGCAGAACTGATTAACCACAGCGACGTGGAAAATGTTCATCCTTATTCCCCAAGCCAACAGGAAATACTAAAGATTTATGAGGAAGGAGTTTTAAATTCAGGAGTTGAAATACCTGAAGACATTGCGAAAATAATAAAAGTAAGTCAACCATCTAAGTCAGACCTAATACGATATAAGTTATGGTTGGAGCAAAAGTATCGTTCACCCTATACCGGCGAAATGATTCCTTTGGGAAAGCTTTTCACTTCTGTGTATGAGATTGAGCACATCATTCCTCAATCAAGATATTTTGACGATTCATTCAGTAACAAGGTAATTTGTGAAGCTGCCGTAAACAAAGAAAAAGACAATGCACTAGGTTATGAGTTTATCAAGAATAACGAAGGTAGAATCATCGAATTAAGCTATGGCAAAACAGTGAAGATTTTCACGGTTAGTCAATACGAAGACTTTGTAAAACAGTATTATGGGAAAAGTCGCGGAAAAATGAAAAAACTATTAATGGAGGATATTCCCGAAGCATTTATAGAGCGACAACTAAACGATACCCGATATATTAGCAAAGTGGTGAAAGGATTATTATCCAACATCGTCCGAGAAGAAGGCGAACTTGAATCAACATCTAAAAATGTAATTTCATGCACCGGTGGTGTTACAACAATTCTAAAACAAGACTGGGGATTGAATGATGTTTGGAATAGAATTGTAACTCCACGTTTTGAACGTATGAATGAACTTACAAAATCCAATAACTTTGGTCAATGGACAAACAAAGATGGTAAAAAGGTATTCCAAACCGAAATGCCACTTGAGCTTCAAAAAGGCTTTAATAAGAAACGTATTGACCATCGTCACCATGCTATGGATGCGCTGGTAATTGCCTGTGCTACACGTAGCCATATCAATTATTTAAATAATGAATCTGCTAAACCGTCATCAAAAGTCAGCAGATACGATTTAAAGAACAAGCTTTGCTACAAGTCCAAAACTGACGATAAGGGCAACTACAAATGGCAATTCTATAAACCATGGGATTCATTTACAGAAGATGCGCAAGTTGCGTTAGAAAATATCGTGGTCAGCTTTAAGCAAAATCTGAGAGTAATAAACAAAACAGTAAACAAATATCAGATAATTGAAAACGGTAAGAAAATAACCAAAACACAGGAAAAAGGAGATAGCTGGGCTATCAGAAAACCGTTACATAAAGAAACAGTTGCCGGAGTTGTAAACCTACGATTTAAAAAGTCAGTTACGTTATCTGCCGCCATTGACAACTGGGAAAGGTTGGTTGATAAAGGCCTGAAAACAAAAATAAAACAACTGATTAATGAAGGTTTTGATAAGAAGAAAATTCTGAAATTCTTTGCTGAGCAAGAAAACAAATGGTTAGGAAATGATATTACAAAAGTGGAACTTTATTATTTCAGCAACGATAAAGAAGTTCTTGTTGCTTCTAGAGTAAATTTAGACACGACTTTTGGACCAAAGAAGATTGAAAGTATAACAGATACCGGGATTCAAAAAATTCTGCTAAACCATTTAGCCAACTATAATGAACAACCCGAACTTGCATTCTCTCCTGAAGGTATAGAAGAGATGAATAAAAACATTGTTGCATTAAACAATGGCAAATATCATCAACCTATTTTAAAAGTGAGAACCTATGAACCAAAAGGAAATAAGTTCAATGTTGGTGTTACTGGAAACAAGAAAGATAAATATGTTGTTGCAGCTCCGGGAACAAACTTATATTTTGCCATCTATTTAGATAAAAATGGTAAAAGAAATTTTGAAACTGTTCCATTAAATATAGTGATAGAACGCCTAAAACAAGGAGAAAAACCTATTCAACAGAATAAATTTGATGATGTGGGAGAATTTATCCTTTACGACTATCTAAACCCTAATGATTTAGTTTATATTCCAACTGAAGAGCAGAAAACTAATCCCAATTTTTCGGTTGATGAGTTAGATAAAAACCGAATTTATAGGTTTATTGATTCTAGCGATACTATTGCAAACTTTGTTCCTGTAATTACATCATCGCTTCTTTTTAATGTCAACAAAAAAGATCAGGAAAAGATTGGAATTAACTATCCAATTCAAAACGAATATGGACTTGGTAGTCCTCAGTCAAAGAATCAAAAAGCAATAACTGGTGAAATGATAAAAGACTGCTGTATCAAACTCAAAGTTGACCGTTTAGGAAATATTTCAATTTAATTAATCTTATCAACCTTTTCCAAAGGTAAAAATGGTTTTATGGAACCACTTAAACCCTATACCAGCTATCATATTTTCAATCATGCCAATGGATTTGAGAATATATTTGGTGAAGATAGAAACTTTCAGTATTTTTTAGAGAAGTACACTGAATATATCTGTCCGATAGCTGAAACCTATGCTTATTGCCTAATGCCGAACTATTTTCATTTGGTAGTACGAATTCGAAAACGTGAAGTTATAGAAGAACTTATTCGAAAGAAGAAGAACTTTTCCAAAGTTTCTTTCGACTTTGGAAAAGTTAAGGTGGAAGATGAAGTTAAAGTAGATGAGAAAGTTAAGGTGGTAGATGAAGTTAAGATTGATATTAACGAAATTGAGAAATTTATTTCCAAACAATTTTCGAACCTGTTCAATTGCTATGCTCAGTCGTTTAACAAAATGTATAAACGTATGGGGTCGTTGTTTATTAAAAATTTTAAGCGTGAAGAAATACTTGACAAAGAGTATTTTGTAAATGCGATTGTTTACACACATCGAAATCCTATTCATCATGGTTTTTGTACCCGTTATAACGATTGGGGATACACTTCCTATTGCGAAATTGCAGAACAAAAAAGTGTATTTGTAGAAGTGGCTAAGTTATTAAAGGTTTTTGGAGGTAAACAACATTTCGTTGAAGTACATCAGCAAAATCTTGATAAATTTAATCAAACAACCGAATTGGAGGTTCCTACAATTCAAACTTTTCAAACTTTTCCAAAGTCGAAAGAAACTTTGGAAAAGTAAAAGAAAAAAAAACATCTTCCGCCATGATAAAACGCACGCTTTATTTTGGAAATCCGGCTTACCTGAGTGTACGGAATGCGCAATTGGTTATTCATTTGCCCGAAGCCAATGGCATGGACGACAGAACGGGAAATAATACCATTCCGATTGAAGATATTGGCGTGGTGGTGCTCGACAACAAACAAATCACTATTACTCATGGATTGATGGAAGCTTTGCTTTCAAACAATTGCGCACTAATAACCTGCGATAGTAGCCGAATGCCTGTAGGTTTATTACTTCCATTAAACGGAAATACCACACAAAGCGAACGTTTTCAGGATCAAATAGAGGCATCGCTCCCACTCCAAAAACAACTTTGGCAACAAACCATTCAGACCAAAATTACCAATCAGGCGTATGTTTTACATACTACAAGAGCTGTGGTGGTGAAAAACATGTTGGCTTGGGTTGTCGATGTGAAAAGTGGCGACTCCGACAACCTCGAAGCCCGTGCTGCCGCTTACTATTGGGCGAATATGTTTCCCGATATTCCCGATTTCCGAAGAGGTCGCGAAGGAGTTCCTCCAAATAATCTGCTGAATTATGGTTATGCCATTCTGCGTGCCATCGTGGCTCGTTCATTGGTAGGCAGCGGATTATTACCTACTTTTGGCATTCATCACCACAACAAATACAATGCTTATTGCCTGGCCGACGACATTATGGAACCTTACCGACCTTTTGTAGATAAACTGGTTGTAGAAATTATGGATAGTGGTGAAAATATCTCGGAACTAACCAAATCCATCAAAGCAAAACTGCTTGGCATCCCTGTTTTAGACGTAAATATAAATAATCAGCGCAGTCCATTAATGATTGCCGTAGGTTTAACTACTGCATCGTTGGCGAAATGCTATGCCGGCGAAAGCAGAAAAATAGCTTATCCTACATTTAGCTGATTTATTCTTTTCTATATAACTTTTCTACGACCGACTACTTTAGTAAAGTTTCTTTCGACTTTGCTAAAGTTAGAATTAAAAAAATGGAACGTTTTAGCGAATATAGAATTATGTGGGTATTGGTATTGTTTGACTTGCCAACTGAAACCAAAAAAGAGAAGAAGGCTTATACCGATTTCCGCAAGAAATTGATAACCGATGGTTTTACCATGTTTCAATTTTCCATTTATTTGCGTCATTGCCCCAGTCGCGAAAATGCCGAAGTGCATATTAAACGTGTGAAAAATGCACTGCCCGAAGCCGGACAAGTAGGCGTTTTGTGCATTACCGACAAACAATTCGGACAAATGGAACTTTTCCAGGGTAAAAAAGAAAAAGAAGTAACAACTCCCTATCAACAGCTGGAATTATTCTAAAACTACTAAACTTTTACTATTGTAAACTTTTCCAAAGTCGAAAGAAACTTTGGAAAAGTTAGACGAACCGTTAGAAACAAAAATCCCGCCTTGTGAGCGGGATTTCGTCTGAATAAACAACTGAATTTTAAATCCTATTTGTTGCGACAATTAATTGACTGATTACATTTTACACAGATCGTGTTGTTTATCAAGTCAAAGATACAATTTTTTGAAAGCAAATCACAACGTCTCGAAGCCGATGTATTTTACCGTGATGGTTGTTTATCAAGTCAAAGATACAATTTTTTGAAAGCAAATCACAACAGAACCAATGAAAGACCAATTCGGAAATTGTTGTTTATCAAGTCAAAGATACAATTTTTTGAAAGCAAATCACAACTGGAGTTAGCTGTTTCATAATTTGAAGTAAGTTGTTTATCAAGTCAAAGATACAATTTTTTGAAAGCAAATCACAACACATCTTCCGACCATCCCAGATATTCAACGTTGTTTATCAAGTCAAAGATACAATTTTTTGAAAGCAAATCACAACTATTCCCAATACTGCTTATTTACCACTCACGTTGTTTATCAAGTCAAAGATACAATTTTTTGAAAGCAAATCACAACACCCTGACTTTATCACTGAAGAGGAAATAAGTTGTTTATCAAGTCAAAGATACAATTTTTTGAAAGCAAATCACAACTGTGTTACGTGTATTCGACTATAAAGCGGGGTTGTTTATCAAGTCAAAGATACAATTTTTTGAAAGCAAATCACAACCTTAGGTAAGAATACCATTGACGAAAAAATGTTGTTTATCAAGTCAAAGATACAATTTTTTGAAAGCAAATCACAACTTATGATATTGCGGCAGATGACATAACGAAGTTGTTTATCAAGTCAAAGATACAATTTTTTGAAAGCAAATCACAACTGATTGTTAAGGACACTTGATATTTTAAAGTTGTTTATCAAGTCAAAGATACAATTTTTTGAAAGCAAATCACAACCCGGACGCACGCCAAAGTGGTTTTGATTGAGTTGTTTATCAAGTCAAAGATACAATTTTTTGAAAGCAAATCACAACTAAATCATCAATTGTATTATTTTTGTTCAGTTGTTTATCAAGTCAAAGATACAATTTTTTGAAAGCAAATCACAACGAACCCTTTCAATTAGCCAATATCTATTAGTTGTTTATCAAGTCAAAGATACAATTTTTTGAAAGCAAATCACAACTCAATGTTGCTTCTCCCGGATTTGCCAATTGTTGTTTATCAAGTCAAAGATACAATTTTTTGAAAGCAAATCACAACGGGATCGACAACTTGATTCTGATGATATGGGTTGTTTATCAAGTCAAAGATACAATTTTTTGAAAGCAAATCACAACCCTACATCCTCAGGAAGTTTTTCAATTCCAGTTGTTTATCAAGTCAAAGATACAATTTTTTGAAAGCAAATCACAACTAAGGCACTCTACCGTATTTGACAGCTAATGTTGTTTATCAAGTCAAAGATA
>JADGPS010000013.1 GCA_017882285.1 Paludibacter sp.
ACTAGCTAATGATAAATGGTATGATACCCATAAATCCGACTCCGGTTTTGTAACTACCAGCACCGGACTTTGCTACAAAATTAATTATCCCGGTTGGGCGTTAAGCCGGCAACCAAACGCCAATAGCGATATTAAAGTAACTTACAAAGGCACATTAATTGATGGATCTACTTTTGATTCACAATCGAGCGGAGTTTGGCTGACTTTATCGAGCACCATTGCCGGTTGGAAAGAAATTATGCCAAAACTGCACAATGGTGCGAGTGTAAAATTGTATGTTCCAAGCAGTTTAGGATATGATACAATTTCTACAAATGCGACAATTCCGCCTCATTCGGTTTTAATATTTGATATTAATCTGATTGATTCTCGAAATTAATCTAAAACACCGTTTTAAAGACATAGAATTTACTTAACAAAATGTATTATGAAAAAGTTGTTCCTCATTATTTTTTGTTCGATCTCGGTTTTAGCATTTGCCGCTGAATATACAGTTCAAACTATTCCAAGTCCGAAAAATGCTACCGAAAATGGGTTTGTAAGCAATCCTGATGGAATTCTGAAAGCAGAAACAGTTCAACAAATTAATATTTACCTGGACTCACTGGAGCATCAGACCGGTGCCGAAGTAACTGTTGTTGCTGTTAATTCAATTGGAATGGAAGAAATTAAACCTTTTGCCACGAGTCTTTTTGCTGAATGGAAAATTGGCAAGACAAAGAAAGACAATGGTTTGCTCGTCCTTTTTGTACTCGATCAAAAAAAAGTGACTTTCGAGACCGGTTATGGTCTTGAAGGCGTTTTACCGGATGCTATATGCAAGCGAATCCAGTATCAAACCATGATTCCTGAATTCAAGAATGGAAATTACGATGCCGGATTATTGGCAGGAGTTCAACGAATTGGTTCTGTTATTCGAAAAGAACCGGCTCAACAAGAAGCACCGAAAAATCCGGTTGCATGGAATGAAATCCTGCCGATAGCAATTGGGATTTATCTGTTATTGGCTTTATTTACATGGATTTGGATTGGAAATTCAATTCAGCGTATCCGAAAAAACCCAAAACTGACAAGTAATATTGCCAGATATAAAGCCATAAAAAGCGAGAAATCAGGAATAATCAGTTTAGTTGGAATATTTCTTCCAATTATAGGAATTGTCGGAATTATTCTCTTCTCAAATCCAATTTTTATTCTGTTGATATTGCCAGTTCCATTGACAACTATTCCGGCCAATATTTACGGAAGAATCATGATGCTTAAAATCCGTCGCACTGCTATTCCTTGCAATGTTTGCGATGGGAAAATGCACATTTTATCTGAAAAAAAGGAAGATGCACACCTGAAACTGGCACAACAATTTGAAGAAAAATTACATGCCATCGATTATGATGTTTTTGTATGCGACAAATGCGCCAACGAAGCCATTTTCACTTTAGACAAACCGAGTTCTTATTCCGAATGTCCGAAATGTCATACGAAAGCATTTATTTTGAAAGAAAAACGAACAGTTGTTGCACCAACTTATATTACCGGCGGAACCGAAAAAACAACATACATTTGCAAATTCTGCGGCTACGAAGAAAACGACAATCATAATATTCCGCGACTTTCCCGCTCGGGTGGAGCAATTCTTGGCGGAGCAGTTGCAGGCGGTTTATTTAGCGGTAGCGGAGGCTTTGGCGGAGGCGGTTTCAGTGGTGGCGGAGGCGGAAGCTTCGGAGGCGGCATGTCAGGCGGAGGCGGAGCCACAAGTGGATGGTAAGCTTCTTAGTATCAGTAAACAGTTTTTATATCGTTAATTATATAACTCATTAAAACATTATCACAATGAAAAAGAACACAATTATTTTAATCTCTGTTATAGCTGTATTGGTTATTTCATTTTTCTGGGCAATTTCCGGATACAATAGTTTGGTAACTTTGAGGGAAAATGTTAATAGCCAGTGGGCTAATGTTGAAAGTCAATATCAACGACGTTCAGATTTAATTCCGAACTTAGTTCAAACAGTTAAAGGCTATGCCACTCACGAAAGTTCAACGTTGGAAGGAGTTGTAGCTGCACGTGCAAAAGCTACACAAGTAACAATCGATCCTAAAAATCTTACTCCCGAAAAACTTCAAGAATATCAGGCAGCTCAAGGTCAGGTAAGTTCTGCTTTAGGTAAGTTGTTGATGATTACCGAAAACTATCCCGATTTGAAGGCGAATCAAAACTTCCTTGAATTGCAAGCTCAACTTGAAGGTACTGAAAATCGAATTTCAGTAGAACGGAACAGGTTTAATGACGTGGCAAAAAGTTATGATATTACGATTCAACGATTCCCAAAATCTATTATTGCATCTCTCTTTGGATTTAAGGAAAAACCATACTTCGAAGCTGAAAAAGGAACTGAAAAAGCTCCATCAGTAAAATTCTGATAATCAAATCTCATTAAAGAAAGTTTAAACTTATAATTTTAGTTGCTTTATGTCAGATAAATCGTACATTCCATCATCTGATCGTTACTCCAACTCAGTTGGTTATAATTATTGCGGAAAAAGCGGATTAAAACTTCCACGAATTTCACTTGGTTTGTGGCACAATTTCGGAGATGTGGACGATGCCAACGAAGCATTGAAAATGATTCTGTTTGCTTTTGATCATGGCATTACGCATTTTGATCTGGCAAATAATTATGGTGTCCCTGCCGGAAGTGCAGAGACTAATTTCGGAAAAATGCTGCAAAAACATTTCGGCTCATATCGTGACGAAATGATAATCAGCACAAAAGCCGGTCACGATATGTGGCCGGGACCCTATGGTGATTGGGGTTCGCGTAAATATTTAATTGCCAGCCTGAATCAAAGTTTAAAACGAATGCAACTGGAATATGTGGATATTTTTTATTCACACCGTTACGATCCTTCAACGCCGCTCGAAGAAACGATGGGAGCTTTGTCGGACATGGTAAAACAAGGAAAAGCGCTTTATGTCGGCATTTCAAAATACCCTGAAGATAAAGCCCGTGAAGCGTATCGTATTTTGCGGGAAAACGGAACGCCATGTCTTATAAATCAGGATAAATACAATATTTTTACCCGTGCTATTGAGCAAAGTGTTTTGCCATTGGCTGAAGAAAATGGAATCGGATTCATAGCATTTTCACCCTTGGCTCAAGGAATGTTGAGCGATAAATATTTACATGGAATTCCTGAAAATTCGCGTGCAGCTCAAAGTTACGGTTTCCTTCAAAAAAATCAACTGACAACCGAAGTGATTGAGAAAACCGGTAAATTGAATGATATTGCCGCTCAACGTGGACAGACTTTAGCACAAATGGCTCTTGCCTGGTGCTTTCACAAATCGCAAGTTACTTCAGTTATTGTTGGAACAAGCTCTGTAAAGCAATTACAGGATAATATCGATGCGCTTAAAAATCTTCACTTTACAGATGAGGAATTGTGGCGAATTGGAGAATTAGGTTAAAAGTAAGGGCGAATTGTATTCGCCCTTAATAAATACAAAGATGAAACCAATCATTCAATATTGTCTGTTAGCACTTTTAATCAACTTATCCATAACAAGTTGCAATGATAATTACATTTCATCCATTCCCGATTTTCCTGTCAATCTGGTACTTAATCTGACTACAACTTATCCAACTTTTAAAAATTCGTATAATAAAAGTATGATTTTTACAAAGCCAATTACGGCTGTTGACCGCGTAGGTTTTGGTGGAATTTTAGTTTACACCGGATTCGATGGAGAATATTATGCATTTGATATGAGTTGCCCGTATGAACATCAAACAAATGTGCGGGTTTATCCAAATGGCTTGGGTCAAGCGGTTTGTGAAGGATGTGGTTCGGTTTTCGATATCGGTTATGGTATCGGGAATCCATCATCGGGAAAAGCCAAAGAAGTACTAAAACGATACAAAACTACTTTGTCGGGAAATGTTTTATATATCTACAAATAAGCCTTTATTTCCATTTTACCGGTTTTAGAACAAATGCTGAGACCGCCACAAAAACGATATAAAAAGGATATACTACAGATAATAGAAAGGAATAAACTACAGTATTCTTTAATTGAAAAAAACGTCGGACGGAATAGAGAAAACCGGTATCAAGCAAGCATTTAAAAGTAAATAATGCTATTAAACTAAATAGATATACCGACTTATAAAACGACAAAACGATTAAAATTATTGTTGATAAATTAATTGCCAAAACGACACACGCAGTGAAAATAAGTTGCCAATCTGTATAAGCTGTTGATTTGGATGCCCATCGGCGTCTTTGTTTAATAAACTCAACTAAATTATCAGCCGGTTTTGTCTTTACAAATGCCGATTCCGACTTTAAGAAACAAATAGTTCCACCCTGTTTCTTTACACTTTCCAGCAAAAACATATCATCGCCCGATTGTTCTTCTTCGTGCAAGTCTGCCTGACATTTCAACCAAACACTTTTTTTAAATGCAAGATTAGCCCCATTGCACAAAACAGGCATTCCTGCTCCGGCCGAACCGGCAGCACTGGCAACCAAACTAACAAATTCAAGAGCCTGAAAACGTGAAAAGAAAGTTCCATTTTCGGATATTCTAACCGGACAAATCATTAAATCGGTTGGGAATTGCGCTTGAAAGCTTACAATAGATTCAAGCCAACGTTCGGATGGTAAACAATCGGCATCGGTAGTAACAATTAAATCGGATTTGGAACTTAAAATTCCTTCTTTTAAAGCATTCTTTTTCCCAAATCCAACAGCATCAAGTAGTTGAATATTCGGGAATATATCCTGCGATGTTTTCATGTTTTTTCCGGATTGGTCTGCAGAATGATCATTTACAAGTATCAGTTCGAAATTCTGATAACTTTGTTTTTTTAAAGCCGAAATAAGTGACAGGATATGATCTTGTTCGTTCCGGCAAGCTACCACAACGGAAATACGTGTGTTACTCGGCTCGTTTTCTTTTGGTTCGTACTGGAGAATTTGTTTCCAGCCGAAATAAAAGATTAAAATCAGGATAAGATACAGTATGCAAATCAGAATAATACAGAATATCAGCAACATATTGTTTATTTAGAAGAAGAAATTCCAACGCTTAAAAACATTTTTCTAATTCTAAAATAAGTAATTCAATCCGATATAAAATCCGGTATTTCCATCCTGTTTGTCGAATGCTTTCCCAAAATCGGCAGAAATTACAAAGTTCTCATTCCAACCCACTTTTAGACCGATACCGGCTGCCGAATGAAACTTGCCGGGGGCATAATCATTGAAATACCTGGCTTTATCACTCGCCGAAACAGTTGATAAATCCATATCAATGGGCTTCAGAATAATTCCTGAATCGAAAAATATATTTGTCCCCAAATAGAAATTCTGTTTTAGCCATTCGAAACGCAGGAATTTATAACGGAATTCAAAATTTCCAAATCCAACATTATCGCCAATAATCCGATTTCGTAAAATTCCACGCACTGAACTTTTCCCTCCTAATCCCTGATTGGTAGCCGCTATCAAATAACTGGTAATCAACAGAGGTTGAGCATAATACGGCACATGTTCATTTCCAAGCGACATTTGATAATCAAGTCGGTAAGCAAATATCAAATCTTTAGACAGCGGAAAGTACTGACGATGAATAATCGCCATTTTTGTATGAGGATTTGTCTGATTTAGAAATTTCGGAGCTGTTTGAACTACTGCTTCAGTAAAAATTCCTTTTGTAGGACAAGCCAACTGATCACGTGTGTCATATTTCAAACCTACTTTAAAATAATTAATATTCCCACCGTTCGCTTCAGTTGCATCAATTAATCCCCATGCTTTATATTTCTGAAACAAATCACCACCTGGAACTGCCGATAAACCTAATTTAGTGATATTTACAGTGTCCATTTTGAAATTATAGAAAGCATAACCGGCAACCCAACCAAATTTTGATTCCCCAAAATATCCTTGAAAGTCAGCCTTTATCCTAAATGTATTCTTTTCGCATTTATAAAAATTACGATACATTTTACTGGTCGCTGCATCAAATACGCTTTGATAACCATTAAAACCATAAAAATCAGACATTTGATCAGGTACGTAAGCAACATCAAGTGTTGTTCGAACTTTTGGAATCAATCGTTCTGAATCATACCTGACGCGGGCAATGGTTGTTCCTTTGGTATAGGTTGATAATTCCAGATACAAGGAATGATCGTATTTTGGGAAACGGGAGCCATCACCGTAAAGATAAAAATTTACCAACGCTCCATATTGAAAACCTAAATCGGAATCATACGAAACAGCCGGTAAAGCTCCGAAACCAAGACCTTTTTTTACTTTCTGTTGCCCATAAACCAATGAAATAAAAAGAAGCAAGCAAAAAACGATTGTGTATTTTTTCATATTGCCTGATTTTAATGTTGGGTTCAAAGATAACTAAAAACGACAATAAAAAAATAGCACACTTAAAAAAAGTGTGCTTATATCAAATATTATCGTTAAGATTTAATTGCCTTGACAACTTTTACAAACTCCAAAATATGAAACATCAACCGAATCAATTTTGAAATCAGTTGTTTCAGGTAGCTTAAACATGGAGGCATCCAAATCAAAAACATCATGAATTTTACCGCAACTTTTACACATGAAATGACCATGTGCCGAAATATTTACATCATAACGGGCATTTCGACCATCAATGACTAAAGCCTGAACAGCCCCTTTTTCCACAAATAAATCGAGCGTATTATAAACTGTTGTTTTTGATAAGGTAGGCATGGTTGGCACCAAAGCCATATAAATTTCATCTATGGTAGGATGAATGCGGTTCTTCATTAGAAAATTCATTACCGCTGACCGTTGCACTGATGGTTTAATTGAAAATTGGCGTAAATATTGATGAGATTGTAACATGGGAGTAAATTATTTATTGTTATGATTACAAAGATATAGCGTTCAAAGAAAAAAACATGAATAAATTTCTAAATTTCACCTTAATTACCCATTAGAGACAATTTGAAACCTACTTTAACCGTAAAACAAGAAATTTAAACTGGTTTTTAATAAAAAAATAGTCGCAATAAAACTCTTATTGCGACTATCTTTTGACTTAAACGATTAAAGCACCTTGATTTCTTTTAACACATCGTTAGTCGCACGTACTGCTGCTGCACTTTTTGCAAACAATGCTTTTTCTGCGTCATTCAATTTATAATCTAATATTTCTTCCACACCGTCTTTGCCAATAACTACTGGCACACCCAGACAAATATCGTTTTGACCGTATTCACCTTCCAACAATACACAGCAAGGAATGATTTTTTTCTTATCGTGAATAATTGATTTTACCAGATAAGCTATAGAAGCTCCGGGAGCATACCAAGACGAGGTTCCGAGTAATGCAGTCAAGGTAGCACCACCCACCATTGTGTCGGCAACCGCTTTATCTAATGTAGCTTTATCCAGAACATCGGTTACTTGACGACCTTTGTAAGAAGCAAAACGGGTCAAAGGAATCATGGTTGTATCGCCGTGACCACCAATAACCATGCAATGAACTTCATTCTGGTTTGCATTCATGGCTTTGCTCAAATAGTATTTAAAACGTGCTGTATCCAAAGCACCACCCATTCCAATAACTCTGTTTTTTGGAAGTCCAGTAGCTTTCAATGCAAGATAAGTCATTGTGTCCATTGGGTTACTTACAATTACAAAAGTAGTATTGGGAGAATACTTCAAAATATTTTCAGCAACCGTTTTTACAATTCCGGCATTCACACCGATCAACTCTTCGCGAGTCATACCGGGTTTACGAGGAATACCTGAAGTGATAACTACTACATCTGAATTTGCGGTTTGGGGATAATCATTTGTACAACCAATAATCTTTGAATCGAAACCCAATAAAGCGGCTGTTTGTTGCAGATCCAATGCTTTACCTTCTGATACGCCTTCTTTTACATCGAGCATGATAACCTGGTCTGCTATTTCGTTGATTGCAAGAACATTTGCACATGAGGCACCTACATTTCCGGCACCAACTACAGTTACTTTTGTCATAATAATTTTATTTTTTTTAGTTAGAATAATCTATTTTTAAAATTCACGCGAAGGTACAAATATTTATTGCTTAAAGAAAAGTTTATTTATTAATTAAGCGAATAAAATGCAAATTACTATTAAAATCGTTCTATATCTGAATGCACTTATTTATAAGTTTATTTGTATCTTTGTGGTCGAAAAGTTTGTACGTAAGTTTGAAAATTTGAGAATAATAATTGTTTATTCTGACAATTGATTCTCGTTTCAGTAATTCAACATTTCAATGATTCGATTTGTTCAACAATTCAATAACTCAACTTGTTCAACAATTCAATGATTTAACAGCTCAACAATTCTATAATCTTAATAAATAACAATATGCAAACTATTGACAAATTTAATTTTGCAGGTAAAAAAGCCTTCGTTCGGGTGGACTTTAATGTTCCTTTGGACGAAAACTCTCAAATTACCGATGATACACGTATTCGTGCAGCTATGCCTACGTTGAAAAAAATTTTAGCAGATGGCGGAAGCGTAATTATTGCGTCTCACATGGGTCGTCCCAATAAGAATCCTGATTCAAAGTATTCATTAAAAGCAATTTTACCACATGTTTCAAAATTGTTGGGAGTTAATATTAAATTCGCTCCCGATTGTGCAGGTGAAGAAGCTGCAAAAATGGCTTCTGAATTAAAACCCGGAGAAGCCATGATGCTTGAAAACCTTCGTTTTTATGAAGAAGAAGAAGGAAAACCACGTGGAGAATTTGCTACTGACGATGAAAAAGCTGCTGCAAAGAAAATAACCAAAGAAAATCAGAAGAAATTTACGGCTAAACTGGCTTCGTATGCCGATTGTTACGTGAATGACGCTTTTGGAACTGCTCATCGTGCGCATGCTTCCACTGCTTTAATAGCCAACTATTTTGACGAAAGCAACAAAATGTTCGGTTATTTGATGGAAAAAGAAATGATTGCCGTGCATAAAATAATGACTGATACAGCCCGTCCGTTTACAGCTATCATGGGAGGTTCAAAAGTTTCTTCTAAGATTGACATTATCGAAAATCTTTTAACTAAAGTGGATAATCTAATCATTGCAGGAGGCATGACTTATACATTTACCAAAGCCTTGGGCGGCAAAATTGGAAATTCTCTTTGCGAAGACGATAAACTTGATTTGGCACTAGATTTATTATCGAAAGCAAAAGCAAATAATGTAAACATCGTCTTAGCAGTTGATGCTAAAATTGCAGATGCATTCAGCAACGATGCCAACACCAAATTTGTACCGGTTAATGAAATTCCTGATGGCTGGCAAGGACTGGACATCGGACCTAAAACTGAAAAAATCTTCGCAGAAGTGATTAAAGCTTCCAAAACAATCTTGTGGAATGGACCTACAGGCGTTTTTGAATTCGAAAATTTTACACATGGGTCTCGCGCAGTTGGTGAAGCCATTGTAGAAGCGACTAAAAAAGGAGCTTTCTCACTTGTTGGCGGTGGAGACTCGGTTGCTTGCGTTAATAAATTTGGTTTAGCCGATGGCGTTTCGTACGTTTCAACCGGAGGCGGTGCCTTACTTGAAGCTATCGAAGGCAGAGTATTACCAGGCATTGAAGCCATTCGCGGATATTAATTTGCTTTGAAAAAACAATTTAAATCGGAGTGGAACCAAAAATTTCATTCCGATTTATTTTTCTCTATCCCACATAGGTACAATCTTTAGATATTTATTCTTACTCCAACCAAATACTGTCCAAGGAATAACAACCGCCCGGCAACACACAAAACAAGCCCTTTGCCAAACGAATATTTCTGTCAATTTTACTCAGATCAATTATATCCTGTTCATCCAACACCACATAAATTGATTGATAATTATCGAATATTCGTTTTTTATTGACTGATTTCGGAATTACGGAAGTTCCACGTTTCATCCCCCAGTCCAAGATAACCTGAGTTGGTAAACACCCATGTTTTTGAGCGATTCTAATCACAGTTTCATTATTTGTAATACTATCTCTTCCGCTTATCAAATGATGGCTTCCGAGTGGTGAAAATGCTGTAACTATTATACCATTTTCACGACAAAACCCCACTAATTCATTTTGTTGGAAATATGGATGCAATTCAATCTGATTAAGTTCAGGCTTTATGTTGGCAACTGCAAAGAGTCGCTTCAATTTGGGGATATTGAAGTTTGATACGCCTATATGTTTTGCGAGTCCTGATTCCTGCACTTTTTCCATCGCGTGCCAGGTTGTTTCCAAAGGCATTTCTTCGAGCGAAAGTAAATCAGTTGCGTCTTTGGCTTGTTCATGTCCGGTTTTAAATGCTACCGGCCAATGGATTAAATACAAATCCAAATAGTCTAATTGCAAATCTTTCAGCGATTTACGAATTGCTATTTCTACCCGTTCGGGAGCATGGTCGCTATTCCACAATTTAGAAGTGATGAATAGTTCTTCGCGTTTTACCAAACCGGCTTTCATGGCATCGTGCAATGCCAAACCAATTTCCTCTTCGTTCCCGTAAATATAAGCACAATCGATATGTCGATAACCTATGCGGATGGCTTCCAGAACTGCCTCATACACTTCATTTTTATTCGACAACCAGGTTCCTAAGCCCAGAACCGGAAGTTTATCTCCATTTTGAAATAAGATTTGTTTCATTTTATTCCTTTTTGTTTTAAAACAAAAAAATAGAAAGTATTGTTTTGAAAAATCCTATTTATGAGACAAGGCGTTGAAAATTAAATTTCAACGCCTTGTTCTTAAATAGTAAGTCATAAATAGTCAATTACTTAAGTTTCGACAACGTTTCTTTAATCCATCCAAATGCTTTCACGAGGTTTTCGTCGGAAGTGGCATACGACATACGAATGCAATTGGGAGCCCCAAATGCACCGCCACCAACACAAGCAACATGGCCTTCTTCCAACAGATACATAGCTAAATCACCTGAATTTGCAATTACTTTTCCGTTGAATGATTTTCCGAAATACGAGCTGCAATCGGGAAAAATATAGAATGCTCCCTGAGGGTCATTCACTTTCAAGCCGGGAATTTGACGGGCTAAACCTACAACCAGTTTTTTACGTCGTTCGAAAGCCATACGCATCGTTTCAACACAGCTTTGGTCACCGGTATAAGCAGCTTCTGCCGCTTTTTGGGTTACAGAACATGGACCTGAAGTATATTGGCCCTGCAACGTGTTACAAGCAGAAGCGATCCATTTTGGTGCTGCAATCCAACCCAGACGCCAGCCGGTCATAGCATATCCTTTTGATACCCCATTAATTACAACAACTCGTTCGCGAACATTTTCAAACTGGGCAATACTTTCGTGAGTACCCAGATAATTGATATATTCGTAAATTTCGTCGGAAAGAATGATGATATTCGGATAGTTGGCCAATACATCAGCCAATGCTTTCAATTCTTCTTTGCTATAAACACTTCCTGTGGGATTGGAAGGTGAACAAAGAATGATGGCTTTAGTTTTTGGAGTGATTGCCGCTTCCAATTGTTTGGCAGTAATTTTGAAATCTTGTTCGATTCCTGCATAAACTTCTACAGTTGTTCCATCAGCTAATTTAACCATTTCGGGATAACTAACCCAATAAGGTGCAGGAATGATTACTTCATCACCTTTGCCGATTATTGCTAATATAACGTTACAAACCGATTGTTTGGCACCATTAGAACAAACAATTTGTTCAGGTTTATAATCCAGTCCATTTTCAGCTTTTAGTTTTGCACATATTGCATTACGCAAAGCCGGATATCCGGGCACCGGTGAATAAAACGAAAAGTTATTATCAACAGCCTGTTTAGCAGCTTCTTTAATGTGGTCGGGTGTATTGAAGTCGGGTTCGCCAACACTGAGATTAATCACATCGAAACCCTGAGCTTTGAGTTCGTTACTTTTTTGAGACATGGCAAGCGTTTCGGAAGGAGAAAGAGCTGCCAAACGGTCTGATAAAGGAAACATAGAATTAGTGTATTTTTGTTATTATTGCGAGACAAAAGTAATCAAAAAAAATCATTTTTGTGCATTATGAGCCGATTTGTGACAAAAATATTACAATTTGACAATTTTGTTATTTGATTTACTAACAAGCATTTGTCGGGTTGTACGGTAACCCAATTCAAAAATTTCACGACCTTTATCGACATCAAAAGTATCATAGTTCCCCATGTCAATCGGTTCAATCAATAAATCACAAAGTTCTTTATCATGAAAAATATTGGCTTTAAACATAAAATGATACGAACGAGAAGCTACATTTAAAATACTCAGTTTGTATTCGTCGGCAACCATGGGGCTGGCATTGATACCAATAACCTTTTCACATTCGTCACGAATGGTGGAAACCGGAAAATTTTTCAACACACCACCATCTACATAATGAACTCCATCGATAACTTTCGGTCTGAACAAAACAGGAATGCTACAAGATGCCACCACCGGATCAATCAACTTTCCGCTTGAAAAAACCACACTTTGTCCTTTATCGAGGTCTGTTGCCACAATGCGTAACGGCATTTTAAGGTCTTCGAAAGTTTTTGCCCGTAATTTATCAGTCAAAAATTTTTGAAAAATATCAGTTCTGAAGAATCCTCCGACAGGAATACGAATTTTCGTCATATTGCGAAAACTTATGTCTTCGAATAAAACAGCAATTTCGTCCGGTGAATATCCATCGGCATACAATGCTCCGACAACCGCTCCTGCACTTACGCCTGAGAGTATATCCGGTTTTATACCTTGTTCTTCGAGTGCTTTCAACACACCGGCATGGCATAAACCTTTTATGCCTCCACCACTAAGTGCAATCCCGATTTTGTAGGGTTTTCGATCAAAAAGTTTAGTTAGATTCATGGAAGATGATTGATTCATGGGTTGATTGATTGATTTACCGTTTTGCCAACAAACTAATCGACCGAGGCTATGAGTAGAAGGCGATTTGCGGGCTACAAACTTGTCGAAATGCAAATACATAAAAAGCGGGACACAATACTGAAATACCGATGTCGCCGCCTTTTACTCATAGAGCGTGTGTTATGCCCTGTTTTTTTTCTTTTCTAAACTAATAAGTCATTCAATATCGTGTCTAAATGAGCATCTAAGTCGCCTTGAAAGTCAGTATGAGGAATTCCAAATTCTTCTAATATTTTTGCAAAACGTTTATAACCAACTTCATTTCTTAATTCAACCCATTTCACATTCAAAATGTCGGCTTGCTGTTTGTTTAAGGCAGAAAGTTTGTCAGCAACAAATAAGTCACTTTCTCTTGCAAAAATGGCATCGGCACTTTCTGGATTTCCACGTCCCATTAATTTTACTTCGCAACGGTGATATTTACCGTCTTTAATCAAGTAAAAGTCAACTTCTCGCATACTTGTAGGAATTTTGCTTTGGTCAAAATGTTCAAATGGCACGCTGTAAACTTTACAAAGTGTTGCCATTAAATATTTTTCAACTCGCTTGCCTGCTGTACTCCAAAGACCACCTCTTAAAGCTGCGCGCTTAACAGCAAGAGTATTGATTACGATTAAACTTTCATTTATGTTTAGCTCAACACTAACACCTCTAAACTTGATTGTTAGGCTTAAGTCAATGTCAGGTTGATTTTCAATTAATGTACTAATTGACTGATAAAGAATATCGTAATGTTCATTTGAAGCGTCAATTACGATTTCTCTGGTTGCCGAATTATACATATTAGTAATTGTCTTTTTATTCAATCCTGAATTTATGGCAATATCTTCTGAACTTAATTTGGAACTTAGAAAAGTTGCTTTATACCAATCAATTGTTACATCTTTGTTGGAAAGTTTTGCTTCAACAACCTTTTTGAAAAAATCTATAGCAAACTGTAAAAATTCTGCATTTATTAATGCAACTACTTCAATACGATAATCTTGTCCTTTGACTAATCGTTTGATAATGTTCTTTACTACTTGGTTTGTTAATGTCATTTTGCTATATTTTTAAATTGTTCTAATGTTAGAAATTTCGTTTCACGTTCATTAAATAATGCACCAGGTTTTGCTTTCGCTTTCATATATTCAAAATATGTTGGTTCTTGTTCAGTTAGAAAAAAAGTTCTATTCAATGCTTTTGCTGTTTTGCCAACTGTTCCACTTCCACCAAATGGGTCAAATACCAAATCACCTTTATATGAATAATACTGAATAACTCTTTTGCATAACTCAACAGGAAAAATTGCTGAATGAATTTTGTCAAAAGTCGGATCTATTCTCCAAACATTGGTAGTTTCGTATCCATCTGCAACTTTGCTTTCTTCAACTGTCTGATGATCATAACTTCTTATATTCCAGTCTAAGAGTTTTTCGGTTTGTTTCCTATAAACCATTAAGTATTCAGTAACGCAATTTGGTTTGTAACCAAGTGGTTTCCTGTGCTGCATAAATCCACCAATTCTGTTTTTCACACTTGCTTCAGGTTTCAACCAAATAATATCGTCTAAAAATTCCCATCCATTTTTTACTAAAAGTGGATGCAAGTCAAATGGAATTCCGTAACGTTTGCTTGAGTGTGAACGACTTACGCGTGGAATTATGATTGGAGAAGTATTGACAATTAAAAAACGTCCTTCTTTAGTAATTCTGTGAGTTTCTTTGAAAACTTCTTCCAAAAACCTTAAGTAAGCTTCATAACTTGGATATATAGAATAATCTCTCGCATTGTAATACGGTGGAGAAGTGAAAGTTAAATGAACACTTTCATCTGGCACAAACTTTAAAGCTTCCAAAACATCTGCATTCACAACAGTATTTTTAAGAAAATCATAAGTTTCGGTGTGCGGCAGCACACCGTCTTTTTGATTGTCTTTTGCAAAATATTCTTTGTAAATCACATTTCTCACCATTTCGTTTGTATGATTGATTAAAGGTTTTAAATGTTCTTGAACATCAATATCTTTCTCAAAAACTAAAAGTGCTCGAATTGCCTGACAAACAATTTTCGGATCATCGTCATGTAATGTCTCAAATAGGAAGATTTTATTCTCTGATTTTCTTTGTCTTCCGATTGAAGAAATTATTTCTCGTCTGACACTTGTGTCAGTTTCTTTCTCGTAAAGTTCGTGAAGTTTTATAGATTTTGATTTTCCGTTCAGCTTTCCGATATTCTTTACTGCATTTAGTCGTACTTGAGCATGTTGGTGGTCAAGAAGTTCATAGAGGAAATCACTCTCAAAGTCAACAGGTAACTGACCTAAACTTTCAAGAATATTGTTAATTGTCCCAACATCGCGCTGACTCTTAATAAGTTTCGCAATGTCGCCATTTCCGCTGTGTTTAAGCTCTGTAATGTACGCTTTTGTAATCATTTTCTTCTTTTTGTTTTGCTACAAAAATAGTCAAAATTTGTTTATTTTCATCCTCTTTCTCAATTTACAAACAGGTCTTGTTTTTCCTTTCCTAAAATTGGGTATAACACCGAACTATACTGAGTATTGTGAAAACTTGGCCATCACACGTTCGTAATAAGTTCTCGAAACAGGAATATCAGGCGTATTGACGGCATCGAGTTCTAAAAATATTCCATCTTTCTTTTTTAGAAGGACTTTCACATTATCAAGATTAACAATATAGGATCTATGACATCGTACCAAAGGAGTTTCTTTTGTCAGATTTTCTTCCATCCATTTTAATGAATTGCGAATCAGGAAATGGGACAACTTTGATTTATTAAGATAATGAATAGTGGCATAATTATCTTCAGAATCGATATATAACAAATTTTCCAACACGATAGAAATTCGCAATTCACCTTTCTCGTCTGGAAATCCAATCTGTGATTTCTTTTGAATATCAAAATTTTGCTCTTCATGCGTCAGTTTTTCCAACATGGAATTTTTTTCTCGCCACGAAAAATACAGCCATAAAATAGAATAGGGCAGCAAAATGATTAAACTGGTATTGACCGCTGATTTATGAAAAATCTCAATAAAGTCGCGATCCATTCCCTCTTTTGGAATAAATTTAGTAAACAGAGAATAAAAAAGTGACATGGCCAGAATTTCAACCAATACCCAAAGAGCGTATTGCCAATAAGTTATCGTACTTTTTTTTACATAAGAAAGCATTACAAAACGACTGACAACTACTACCAGCATACCGATTAGTATGATCAGACTGGAAAAGAAAAAATACTTGAATTGGGAAACATTCGGATACCAGTTTCGCGACCCGAAAGGCTGAAAGATATTAATAAACAGAAGCGCAAAGATTGCCGTAAAGAATATCAGACGCAAGATATTCCCTTTTTCGTAAATATAAGCGGGGATTTTCGAATTCATGGTCTTGTCATAGTCAAGAAATTCATTTACAAAAGTAAAGAATTCTAGTCAAACAAGCAAACAACTCATCCCGAAACAAATTTTTTCGTCCCGATATTTACTTATTCGTCCCAAATAAATACTATTTATCCCAAATTAGTGTCAAATAACCCATTTAATTGGAAATGGGGATTTTGTATACTTCTTTTGTCATCAAAATTAGTTTTTTATCGTATGAATTATTCTCAAAGGCATCTCGAATTGAATGCTCAATTTCAATTGGGCGTAGATACTCATTTGAACGAATCGAACATCGACATTCGTTTCTTTTCATTTAAAAGTTTATCTCTATCGCCTAAAACCAAAAAAGTCATAGTCAATCCTGATGATGAAACAATAAATGAAAACCTTTCATTTATTTATCCGGTTTTTATTCCGGGAAAGATAAAAATATCTGATAAAGCAATTTTGTTAATGCATGGACTGAACGAACGAAACTGGAGTAAATATCTGACTTGGGCGGAGTATCTATGCGAAAAAACCGGAAAAACGGTCATTCTTTTTCCGATTGCTTTTCATATTAATCGCTCACCACAATCTTGGTCAAATCCTCGCGCAGTTAGAAATTTAATGGATTTACGGCGTCAACAAAACGGCGAAGATCGCTCACTGAGTTTTGCCAATGTTAAGTTTAGCGAACGAATCAGCGAAAAACCGTACCGTTTTTACAGTTCGGGGAGGCAAAGTATCAATGATTTAAGAAGGCTATTCGAACAAATTAAAGGAGGTTCCCACTCATTGTTTTTAAAAAATACTCAGATTGACATTTTTGCTTATTCTATTGGCGCATTCCTGGCCGAAATAACTATGATGACTAATCCATATAAATTATTTTCCGACTCAAAACTGTTTTTGTTTTGTGGTGGTGGCATTTTCAGTGCCATGTTTGGGCAGTCGCGGAGTATTATGGACAAAACTGCTTACGAAAAACTTTACGCATACTATTTAAACGAATTTTCAATCGAAACAACATTGAAATCGGCTCGTGATAAAATCTTTAATTCTTTTAACTGCATGATTTCTCCTGATCGAAACAAAACAGAACGAGAATCATTTTTTAAACATTTAGGAACTAAGATAATGGGTATTTCGCTGTTAAACGACAAGGTGATGCCATCTTACGGTATGATGGAAGCGATTGGTAAAGACTGTTTTGAATCGCGGTTTAAAATAATGGATTTTTCGTTTCCGTATACACATGAAAACCCTTTTCCTGTTGGAGGTCAGTTTGAATCAACAGAAATTGACACTTCATTTACCAAGGTATTTTCACAAGCAGCCCAATTTCTGGCATAATTGTCTTGCAATAAAAAGGAACATTACGTTGAACTATTGGTCATTTTACAAGAAACGCTCCGAAAATTCGGAGCGTTTCTTTGTAAAGTCATATTTTCTCCCAACAGATTTTTTTAATCACTTCTTCCAATGAAGTCAAGCTTTGTTCGCCCGATTTCATGTTTTTCAGCATCACCATTCCAGCGTTCATTTCGGTTTCTCCAACAATTGCCACAAACGGAATTCGCTTATTATCAGCATAACTCATTTGTTTTTTCATCTTGGCAGGTTCAGGATAAATTTCGGCATTAATTCCTTCGCTGCGCAATGCACTCAGCCACGGCAGGCAATACATCAATTCTTTTTCGCCAAAGCTGACAAACAATATCTGCGTATTTTCCAATGAAGTTTCAGGATAAAGTTCCAATTGGTTCAGCAGATCGTAAATTCGGTCAGCACCAAACGAAATTCCGACTCCGGACACACCTTCCAAACCGAAAACGCCTGTCAGATTATCATAACGTCCGCCACCGGTAATGCTTCCCATTTCTACGTCCAATGCTTTTACTTCAAAAATAGCTCCGGTGTAGTAGTTCAGTCCACGTGCCAGCGTCAGATCCAGTTCGATAGCGGTTTTCACGTTCATAGCTTCGCAAAGGCCAAAAATGGTTTCCAGTTCAGAGACACCATTCAAGCCAACTTCCGAAGAAATCAACACGGTTTTAAGTTGTTCCAGTTTCTCAGCATTTGTTCCGCTGAGTTTCAAAATCGGTTGCAGTTTGGCAATAGCTTCATCAGAAATTCCTTTCGAGGCAATTTCTTCGTTCACCTTTTCCAGACCAATTTTGTCCATTTTATCAATGGCAACGGTTATATCGGTGATTTTTTCGGCTTCGCCAATGATTTCGGCAATGCCGGAAAGAATCTTGCGGTTATTTATCTTAACAACGACATTGATTTTCAGACGGCGGTAGACTTCATCCACAATCTGAATCAGTTCCAGTTCGTTCAGCAGCGAATCGCTGCCAACCACATCCACATCGCACTGGTAAAATTCACGGTATCTCCCACGTTGTGGTCGATCGGCACGCCAGACCGGTTGAATCTGGTAGCGTTTGAACGGAAACGAAATCTTATCGCGGTTTTGCACCACGAAACGGGCAAAAGGAACAGTCAGGTCGTAACGCAAACCCTTTTCAGAGATTTTATTGGTAAGTTTTATACTATTTCTTCCAAGTAATTCATCATCAGCCAACCCATTCATAAAATCACCGGAATTCAATATTTTGAACAACAATTTATCACCTTCTTCTCCGTATTTTCCCATCAACGTAGACAGGTTTTCCATGGCAGGTGTTTCAATCTGCTGAAAACCATATAGACGAAAAACGTCTTTTATGGTGTTGAATATGTAATTACGATTCGCCATTTCGGATGGCGTAAAATCGCGTGTTCCTTTTGGAATAGAAGGTTTTTGCATAATGTAGCCCCCAATCCCCCTAAAGGGGGTTTAAGAATTTATATTAATCGGTTATTTTCACTTATTGTTTTGAGAAAAAGTCTTTAAGTTCCCCTTTAGGGGGATTTAGGGGGCTTATTTCTTTAATAATCAATTCAGTTGCTCCGGTATTGTTTTTCACATATTCTCCGGCAATTTTACCGGCTTGGTTGTCTTTCAAAAGTCTGTCAAATTGCGCTTCAAGCACTACATAATTTGAAATTGAAAAAGCGCCACCAATAGCAATCAAATCACGGGCTTCACGAAATTTCTGATAATTTGGTCCGAAAACCACCGGAATACCATAAACCGCAGCCTCCAACGTATTGTGAATTCCAACTCCAAAACCACCACCGATATAAGCTACATTGGCATAACGATAAATTGATGAAAGTAAACCAATTGTATCAACCACCAGACAATTTGTAGTTTGCAGATTTTCCATATTTGCTTCGGAATACCGTATAAATTTGCCGCCCAACAGTTTTGATATTTCAGTGATATGCGAATAATCTATTTCGTGAGGCACGATAATCAACTTAATATCAGGATGCAATTTGAGATAATGCACCAACAATTCTTCATCTTTTATCCATGAGCTTCCGGCAACGATTACTTTTTGTGCTCCGGCAACAAATGCTTCAATAAACGGAATTGATTTGGCTTGTTTTCCCAGATCAGCCACACGATCAAAGCGGGTATCACCGACAATAGAAACATTTTTAATTCCATGAGCCAGCAATAATTCCTGCGATTTCTGATCCTGAACAAAAATATGGTTGAAAGTTTTAAGCAAATTTCTATACCATTTACCATACCATTGAAAAAAAACTTGATTCGTTCTGAAAATGGCTGATATAGAATAAACCGGGATATTCTTTGCTTTCAAAGCCTTCAAATAATTCGGCCAGAATTCGTATTTTATAAAAACAGCTTTCGACGGATTGACCAAGTTAACAAATTTCCTTGCTGCTTTTGGAGTGTCCAATGGCAAATACGAAATAATGTCGGCACCCGTGTAATTTTTTCGCACTTCATAACCCGAAGGTGAAAAAAATGTCAATAATATTTTGATGTCCGGTTGTTCCCGTTTCAGTTGCTCAATCACCGGCCTCCCTTGCTCGAATTCGCCCAAAGAAGCTGCATGAAACCAAATGTAATGAGCTTTTCGTTCAATTTCTTCTTCCAACAATTCAAATGCGTCCCGTTGGCCGATGCGAAGTTTTCGAGCTTTTTCATTAAAAAGCGAAGCTATAAAAATGAAAGCTCCATAAATGTAAATACCTAATGAATAGATTATTTTCATGACCCCTAACCCCTAAAGGGGAATTAAATTACTTCGTCTGTTTAAATAATATAAAAGTCTGCCTTGTCGGTCACCAAAGCCCCCTTCAGGGGGTTGGGGGTAAAAGAAAAGGCATTTCAAATGGTTTTGAAACGCCTTTTTAAGGTTTGAAAGCCAGAATTACTTTCTAATACCCAACTCTTTGATAATTGCACGGTAGCGAGTAATATCGGTGTCTTTCAAATAATTGAGAAGACGACGACGTTTTCCTACCAAAATTACAAGAGCGCGTTCTGTACTATAATCTTTTTTATTTGACTTCAAATGTTCTGTCAAATGGTTAATACGGTACGAAAACAATGCTATCTGGCCTTCAGATGAGCCAGTATCAGTGTTAGACTTTCCGTGTTTAGCAAAGATTTCTTGCTTAATTTCAGCTGTTAAATACATGATAATTTATTAAAAATAAACGTTTTAAAATACAAACTTAGCAATGCACACATCGCAAAACTACTCGTTTGATTTTGAGTTTGCAAAGATAAGTTTTTAATTCTGAATGACAAAACCTTCAAGTTTATTTTCTCGAAAAAACATCTCGTAATGAGCCATCTGCCCATCTCATAGGATTTTTGTCGAAATAATATTTGCAAATAATCGTCACCGAAACGCCAATAAAAGAACCGACAAGCACATCAATTGCAAAATGTTGCGACAAATAAATGCGCGAATAACCTACCAACAAAGCCAACACGAAATACAAAAAATGAAGCAATGGGTTTTTTGTATAAAATGTTAAAGCTAAGAAGAGTGCAAATGCCGTAATAGTATGCCCTGATGTAAAGCTGTGAAAAGTATTCAAATGTTCACCAACAACCTGATGCAATTGAACAGATGGAAAATGTTGTTGGAAATACAGAATCGGTCGGGGTTCGTTCCATGTTTGCTTTATGATTATTGAAACTAAACCGGATGCCAGTTGCGAAACCAGAACGAAAAGCGCCATGCGATACCGGTAAAAAAGCAATCCCGCTATGACAAGATACGGAATCCAATCACCGACATAAGTATAGTAATGAAAAAAAACATCACCTACAGGTGAATTAAAAGACGTGAACCAAAGATGCAAGTCGGCTTTTTCATTGCACAAAATAAGCACAGAGAGAATCAGCACAAATAGGAGATAAGGAATATAAAAAGCCCAATATTTTTTCATTCTTTCATTTTTTTCATTGACAGATTAATTTACTGGCATGTTCCTCTCAATATTTCTCGTTTTCCCGGTGGTCCTTGAAGCCGTTCAACCATGAATCCGGCAGCTTGTATGGCTCTTCGTACAATTCCTTTGGAGCAATAGGTTGTCAGAATTGCTCCGGAATTGCAATACGCATAAATTTTCTCAAATTGTTCCAGCCTCCACATTTCGGGTTGTTTTTCGGGCGAAAACGCATCGAAATAAATAACATCAAACTGATTATCGAAAGTGTAACATGTGAAATCGACTTCTTTTTTTTTCAACTTAAAAAAAGGATTGATCTGAATGTCCTTATTCCATGCAGAAGTATGCAACTTTTCAAACAAATTCCGGTTCCCTGTCGAAAGTTCTTCCGGATAATTCAGTTTCAATGCTTTTTCAATTTCCACCGGATATTTTTCGAGCGAAGTATAATGAATAGTTTTTCCACTTCTCTCCGCCTCTATCATGGTCAGAAAAGCATTCAAACCAGTTCCAAAACCAACCTCCAACACCCGAATTTTAGATTTATGACATTGTTTCAATCCGGCTTCGATGAAAATATGCCGTGATTCCTGAATCGCGCCGTGCGAAGAATGATAACATTCATCTATCTCCGAAACGAATAATGTATGCGAACCGTCTTCGGTAATTAATAATTCAGAATGCATATTTTTCAATTCATAATGCACAATTCATAATGCATAATTATTACCAAACAAAAGTACTGAAAAGCTTGAAACAAAACAACCGATATTTCAATTGAAATAACGGTTGCTCAATTATGAAATATGCATTAATTTAGTAATTTTGTTTTTCTTCTTCAAAATATGCTTGTGGATGAGCACAAGCAGGACAAGCTTTTGGAGCTTCTTTCCCTGTGTGAATATAACCACATTCGCGGCATTGCCAGGTTGTTTCTTCTTCACGGGAGAAAACTGTTCCGGCTTCAACACGTGCCAATAATTTGCGGTAGCGTTTTTCGTGTTGTACTTCCACACCTGCAATTTTGCGCCATGCGGCAGCAATGTTTGGAAAACCTTCAGCATCGGCCACGTCGGCAAAATGCGGATACAAATCGGTCCATTCTTCGTATTCGCCATTGGCTGCTGCCAAAAGGTTTTCGGCAGTTGTAGCAATCACGCCTGCAGGATACGATGCGGTAATTTCAACCATACCACCTTCAAGGTAACTGAAGAATTTTTTGGCATGTTGTTTTTCCTGATCAGACGTTTCCAAAAAAATAGCAGATATTTGTTCAAAACCTTCTGTTTTTGCTACTTTAGCAAAATACGTGTAACGCATACGTGCCTGACTTTCGCCGGCAAACGATTTCAATAAGTTCTTTTCGGTTTCTGTTCCTTTGATACTTTTCATAATTGTATATTTTTATTGATGAATAGTTTGTTCATGAATCCAACAAAAGTAAGGAAAACTGTTTAATAAATATCAACAAACAGTGACTTTCTGCATATAATTTATTCAAATTGCTTCCTGCCTTAAAATCTGTATCTTTGCAAACTCAATTTACGAACTACCGACTACAAACTTCCGACTAATTATGGTCAGTCGCTGAAACATCAACAAACAGTTTCTCCCGTTCACCGAAGAACGAAGTCTAAGCTTCTTTAAAAGAAAGTCCCCACTGAAAAAATCGATTCGACAACCAAAATACAAACTCAAAATAAATGCCCAAATGAGACTCTTATTTGGGCATTTCTGATTTCAGACAAATATATATCTGTTTTTCTCTCCTACTTTTATAACATCTAAACAGAACTTACTTATACTTTTCTTTCAAAATGTAATATGTTTACATATTAAATTGACATATACAGTTGTTTATTAGAAAAAAACAAGTAGATTTGAACATGTTTTAAATTGGCTAGGTATATTTGCTTTGTACAGGATTTACAAAATTTATTCAAAATTCTATTGTATAATTCAATTAGAATAAATTTCTTGAACATTGAGATAATTAAACAATCACAAAAAAATCAAATCATGAAAAAACACAGCTTTTATCTTTCACTTGTCTTTTTGTTGATTTATCTGGTTTCATGTAAATCAAATCCTAAGAATTCCGAAAGCAGAGAATTATTTGTCCCCAATCCGCAAAATGTTGAAAAAC
Source organism: Paludibacter sp. (assembly GCA_017882285.1). Taxonomy (GTDB): domain Bacteria; phylum Bacteroidota; class Bacteroidia; order Bacteroidales; family Paludibacteraceae; genus Paludibacter. Next base: position 23,825 of record JADGPS010000013.1, read on the forward strand.
AAGAAATCAAAACACTTGATATTGGTGCAAAAGCACCTGATTTCAATTTACCCGACATGAATGGGAAAATGGTAAGCTTAAGTGATTTTTCAGAAGCCAGAGTTTTGGTTGTTGTTTTTACCTGTGCCCATTGTCCAACCGCACAAGCTTATGAAGACCGGTTGATTCAATTTACTGCCGATTATAAAGATAAGAAAGTACAGGTCGTTGCAATTATGCCGAATAGTAGTCTGGCTTTATTGCCGGAAGAGTGTGGATATACCGATTACGATGATTCTTTTGCGAATATGAAGTTAAGAGCAAAAGATAAGCAGTATAATTTCCCGTTTTTATACGATGGAGATAACGAAGCCGTTTCATTAAAATATGGTCCATCGACTACGCCCCATGTTTTTGTTTTTGATGAAGAAAGAAAATTGCAATACAATGGTAATTTAGATCAGAACGAGAAACCCGGCACGGGAAATGCAGAGAATTTAAGGGCAGCTACTGATGCACTGCTGGCGGGGAAAGCGGTTGTAAATCCTGTTACCAAGACTTTCGGATGTTCCATAAAATGGGCTTGGAAACAGGAACTGGCAACTAAAGCAAGCAAAAACTGGAATGAAAATCCAGTAGAACTAAAGGATATTGATATTTCCGGAATAAAAAAACTTGTGAAAAAAGATTCGAAAAAACTTCGTTTAATTAATGTTTGGGCTACCTGGTGCGGCCCCTGTGTTGTGGAATATCCAGATTTGGTTGAGCTACAAAGAATCTATGGAGGAAGGGACTTTGAATTTATTTCTATTTCGTCCGATAAAATGGAGAATAAGGAAAATGTATACAGTTTCCTGAAAAAATCACATTCAGCAATTCAAAATTATATTTATACCGAAGGAGATAATTATAAACTGATAGAAGCTATTGATCCTGAATGGAAGGGAGCTTTACCTTATACTCTTTTAATTGAACCTCAGGGAAAAATTGTATGGAAACATCAGGGAGAAGTAGATATGATTGAACTTAAGAAAGCCATCGTTAATCATCCAATGATTGGCCGTTATTTTTAATAGATCTTTATTAATTAAGATAGTGAAATTTTAAAAACCAGTATAATGAAAAAATATTTATTGATTATTATTTCTGTTTTATCTAGTTTCGGAATGCTGACTGCCACAAAAACCTCGATGAATTTGTTGGTTTTTACCAAAACGGTAGGTTTTTATCATGTTGCCAAGCCCAATGCGATAAAAGCATTTTATGAAATGGCACATGAACAGAAATGGCAAATAACTTTTACTGAAGATTCTACTTTCTTTTCGGATAAGGAATTGAAAAAGTATAATGTAGTGGTGTTTTTGCTTACTACCGGAAATAATTTGCTCAATGATATAGAGAAACTAGCTCTCGAAAAGTATGTCGAAGGTGGTGGCGGTTTTGTTGGTGTGCATACGGCCACAGATACTGAATATAAATGGCCCTGGTACGAAAAGTTGGTTGGGGCTCACTTTCTCGGTCATCCACCGGTTCATGAAGGGAAACTAATTATTGAAAACAAGCTTCATCCGGCTACTACATGTTTTGGAGTCGACACGCTGACATGGAAAGATGAATTTTATAGCTTTGACAGAAACCCAAGGAAGAACAGAAATCTAAAAATTCTGGTTTCTATCGATGAAAAATCCTATAATATTGATGAAAACTTATGGTTTAAATCGGTAAATATCGTTATGGGCGATCATCCTTTGGTCTGGTGTCAGGAAATGGGTCGCGGACGAAGTTTTCAAACTGCCTTGGGTCATATTCCGGAAATGTACGATAACGAAATGTTTAGAAAACATCTTATCGGAGCTGTTCTTTGGGCTGCCCGAAAAGAAAGGTAAAACAGCCTGTTTATAAATTATGATTTTATCCATCTTATAATAAGTCTGCAATTACTTTTTTTGAAAAATCATTCTAATCTAAAAATCTAAAAATACCCTTATGACAAACAAAACACTTCAATTCATTTATTTATCATTCATCATACTCACTATGTTACAATCAAATCCTGTACAGGCACAATCGTCGGATAAACAATTCGGTATTTTTGATGGTCATTCCGATATCGGAAAAGTAGAAATTCCCGGTTCAGTCAAATATAATGCGGATAAACAAACCTACACAATCGAAGGTTCAGGAACCAATATCTGGTTTGGAAGCGATGAATTTCAGTATGTCTGGAAAAAGATAAAAGGAGATTTTATTCTTACAGCTCAGGTCGAATTTATTGGAAAAGGAGTTGAAGCCCACCGTAAAATTGGTTGGATGGTTCGTCAATCGCTCGAACCGAATGCACCTCATATCAGTGCCATGATTCATGGAGATGGACTGACTTCATTGCAGTTTCGCCAAACTGCCGGTGGAGATATGGAAGAAAAAAAGATGACCATTTCAGGCCCGGATATTGTCCAACTCGAGCGAAAAGGCAGTACTTATATTATGTCGGTAGCACATTGGGGCGAAACTTTTGTGTCGGAAGAAGTTTCCGATTCAACCATGAGCGATGAAGTGTATATCGGTTTATTTATCTGCTCACATAATCCCAAAGTTTCGGAGAAAGCCATCTTCAGTAATGTTCGTATAGTAGTTCCTGCAGGTCCGAATTTAATTCCCTATACCGACTATTTAGGCAGTCATCTCGAAACGATGGATGTAGCAACGGGTATGCGCAAAATTATTTATCAGGTGCCGTATTCTATTCAGGCTCCCAACTGGACACCCGATGGAAAAACATTAATCTACAACAGCAAAGGTTTGCTTTATAATTTCGATCTGGCAACAGAAAAACCTACGGAGTTGAATACCGGTTTTGCAAATAACAATAACAACGATCATGTGTTATCTTTCGATGGAAAAATGATAGGAATCAGCCATCACAGTGCCGAAGATAATAATCAGTCCGGAGTCTATTATTTATCTGTACAAGGAGGAAAACCGATACGTGTTACAACTAAAAGTCCGTCCTATTTTCATGGTTGGTCGCCCGATAAGAAATTTATGATTTATACCGGTGGCCGCAACAATCAATTCAACATTTATAAGATACCGGTAAAAGGCGGTGAGGAAATTCAACTGACAAATGCCAAAGCGTTGGACGATGGTTCGGAATATACTCCCGATGGTAAATATATTTATTTCAATTCGTCCCGTACCGGCAACATGCAAATCTGGCGGATGAAACCCGATGGAAACGATCAGGAACAAGTGACTTTCGACACCCTGAATAATTGGTTTCCGCATATATCTCCCGATGGGAAATGGATTGTTTTCATTACTTTCAAAAACGATGTGAAACCGGATGATCATCCTTTTTACAAACAGGTTTACCTGCGCATGATGCCTGTCGGTGGCGGCGAAACAAAAGTCATCGCTTATTTGTATGGCGGTCAGGGAACCATCAATGTACCATCGTGGTCGCCCGATAGTAAAAAGATAGCCTTTGTAAGTAACAGTGATTTTAAATAATTTCTTTCTTTTACTCAATATCAGTTATTACACACAAATATTTTTTTAATCAAACAAAGCCCGGTTACAAATTCAATTTATGAGAACCAAATTAATGCTTTTGGTTAGTCTGATATTCTGTTTAATTCATGCCCAAACGCCTGATGCCACTGCCGAAGCGGAAAATGGTGTACGTTCCGGAGGCGTAACCATAGCTTCTTCTATCGCCGGTTATTCGGGAACAGGCTATGTAACCAACTTCCAGAATTCGTCCGATAAGATTACGGTAAGTATGACGGTTGCCAATAAGGGTTTTTATAAATTGATGATCCGTTATTATTCCGAAAATAAAGAGCAGGATTTGTTTGTCAACGGCAATGGTCCTTCGAAAGTTGTATTTTCTGCCACCTCTGTTTTTACTGAAGTTGATGCCGGAAAATATCTCCTCAATGCCGGAACCAATACTTTTACCATTCAAAGTAACTGGGGCTGGATACAGATTGATAAATTCTCGCTTTATGCAACAACAAAAAATAGCTATAATATAACGCCAAACCTGATAAACCCGAATGCTACTACCGCCACCAAAGCACTTTATGCCTTTTTGGTTTCAAATTTTAATGTGAAGATTATTTCCGGACAAACAGATGATTGGTACGACAAAATAAAACCCATAGCCGGAAAAACATCCATGCTGCGCGCCTTCGATTTTCAGCATTATACACAGGGTTATTCCTACTTATGGGACAACAGCATTCGCGGTTTTAAATTTGGAGCTGAAGATAACGGACAGACCCAGAAAGCCATCGACTGGTACAATCAAAGCGGCAAGAAAGGTATCGTCAATTTTCAGTGGCACTGGCATTCACCGACGGGTGGAACGGTAGGAACCAATACTTTTTATACCAACAGCACTACCTTTGATGTAACCAAAGCAGTGACGAGCGGTACGACCGAAAATACAAAAATTTTACAGGATATTGATGCTATTGCTTTTCAATTGAAACGTTTGCAAACAGCGGATGTGCCGGTATTGTGGCGGCCGCTGCACGAAGCAGGTGGTACCTGGTTCTGGTGGGGCGCCAAAGGTCCGGTTGCCTGTAAACAACTGTACCAGATACTATACGACCGTATGACAAATTACCACGGTCTGAATAATTTGATCTGGGTTTGGTCGACTCCCGAAACAGACTGGTATCCCGGAAATGCAGCCGTGGATATAGTCGGGAACGATTCTTATCCCGGTGAGTATAATTACGATCCGCAAAAAAGTGCTTTCGACCGTTTGTATCAACTCATCGGCGGAACCAAACTGATTGCCATGAGTGAAAACGGACCCATTCCCAATCCGGACGATTGCCTGACCTACGATGCGCCCTGGGCTTACTTTATGTCGTGGAGCGACCTGGTTACGGTACAAAACAGCAATCAGCATATAATAGATGTATTCAATAATGCATTGGTGTTGACACTCGAAAGTCCTACCGATGTAAATGAACTATCAGCCGACCCGAATGCAGCTTATAAAGTGTTTCCTAATATCGTCAGGGACATTATTAATATTGAAGGTAAATCTTATTCCCGAGTAGAACTGATTAATTCGAAAGGTCTACTTGTATTTTCTTCAAAGAATTCATCCAGCAAAATTAATATTCAAAATACACCAAATGGAATGTATCTCCTGAAAATTTATAATAACGATCAAAGCTATCAACAAAAGTTGATTGTCAGTAAATAGAACTTATATCGGTATGATTTGGATTTCGTATAAATACAGATCAATAACTTTCAGCAAAACCTGAAACAACAGTTACAAAGATTTGATATTATGATCAGTTACCTTCAAGTAGAAAACCTCACCAAATCGTTTGGCGATAATCTGCTTTTCGAAAATATATCGTTCGGCATTGCCGACAACCAACGCGTTGCACTCATTGCTAAAAACGGAACAGGAAAAACCACTTTACTCAATATTATTGCCGGAAATGAAGATTATCAGGGCGGAACCATTTCGTTTCAGCGCGATTTACGGATTGGTTACCTGGATCAGGACCCTGATTTTCCAAAAGAATTGTCGGTAATTGATGCTTGTCTGCGTTCGGATAATGAAGCCGTGCGAACTATTGCCGCCTACGAACATTGCATGATGTCCGAAAATCACTTTGGATTGGATGAAATTTTGTCGCAAATGGATTTGCACAAAGCGTGGGATTATGAAACACGCATCAAACAAATTCTCGGCAAACTGAAAATCACGAATTTTGAACAATTGATCGGAGAACTTTCGGGCGGACAATTGAAACGCGTTGCGCTGGCCAATGTGCTAATTGCCGAACCGGATTTATTGATTTTGGATGAACCAACCAACCACCTCGACCTGGAAATGGTGGAATGGCTCGAAGATTTCCTTAAACGCTCCACCATGGCACTCCTAATGGTAACGCACGACCGTTATTTCCTCGACCGGGTTTGTACCAATATCATGGAAATTGACCATCAAGGCTTGTTTCAATATAACGGTAATTACTCCTATTATTTAGAAAAAAGGCAGGAACGTATCGAAAACTGGAACTCTGAAAGTGAACGAACTGTCAATCTATACAAAAAAGAATTGGAATGGATGCGCCGCCAACCACAGGCACGCGCGCACAAAGCTAAATCGCGGCAGGAAAGTTTTTACGAAATTGAAGAACGTGCCAAACAACGCCGCAACAACAATAAAGTACAGCTTGATGTGAAAGCCAGTTACCTTGGTTCAAAAATCTTTGAAGCAAAATACATTTGCAAAGCCTACGGCGACCTGAAAATTCTGGACAATTTCTACTACAACTTTGCCCGCTACGAAAAGATGGGAATTGTTGGTAAAAACGGAACGGGCAAATCCACTTTTTTGAAAATGCTTTTGGGTGAAGTGAAACCCGACAGCGGAAGTTTTGATATTGGAGAAACAGTGGTGTTTGGCTATTACAGTCAGGACGGACTGGCGTTTGATGAGCAAATGAAAGTGATTGACGTGGTGCAGGACATTGCCGAAGAAGTAAACTTGGGCAAGGGCAAAAAAATGACGGCTTCGCAGTTTTTGCAACATTTCCTGTTCACACCCGAAACACAATACAATTACGTTTATAAACTGAGCGGTGGCGAGAAAAGGCGCTTGCATCTCTGCACCGTTTTGATGAAAAATCCGAACTTTCTGGTACTTGATGAGCCGACCAACGATTTGGATATTGTAACTTTGAATATATTGGAAGAATACCTTCAATCCTTTAAAGGTTGCGTGATAGTGATCAGCCACGACCGCTATTTTATGGACAAAGTGGTGGATCACCTAATGGTTTTCAAAGGGAATGCCGAATTGAAAGACTTTCCCGGAAACTACACCGACTACCGCGAGTGGAACGAATTGATGGAAGAACAAGAACGAGAAGAAAAATACAAAGAGGCAAAGGCAAAGGCAAAGAATCAGGACAACAGACAACAGGCGATGGACAACGGACAACAAAAAATCGAACGTCGAAAACTGACTTTTAAAGAAAAACAAGAATTTGAAGCATTGGAAAAAGAAATTTCCGAACTTGAAACTGAAAAAGAAGAAATTGAAACGCAATTATCTTCAGGCAATTTGAATAGTGATGAAATAATAATGGCTTCCCAACGTCATGCCGAACTCAACGATTTAATAGAGGAAAAAACTATGCGGTGGTTGGAGTTGAGTGAGATTTGAAAAAAAATCACATCTATAAGTTTAGGAATTATTTCATAAACCCTAAATTGGGTTTATGAAATATCCTGTCATTACTATTTCGGAGAATTGATTTTTTGGTGAATTTTCTACAACAATGCTTCAACTTTGGCAGCCAAAACCGATTTTTGTGTTGCACCAATTTGTTTGTCAATCAACTGACCATTTTTGAAAAATAAAATGGTAGGAATGTTGCGAATGCCATATTCATTGGGTGTTACATCGTTTTCATCCACATTCATTTTACCGATAACGACTTTGCCATCGTATTCTTTTGCCAATTCTTCTACTACTGGACTAACCATGCGGCATGGACCGCACCATTCTGCCCAAAAATCAATTACAACGGGTTTTCCGCCATTAATAATTTCTTTGATGTTTCCATCGTTTAATTCTAACGCCATAATATTTATAATTAATAATTTAAATTCATAATTGTCTGATAATCTGAAAAAAAATCAAATAAATTCCGGTTATGAGTTTGTCTAACTTGTGACTGTAAAACAGCTATAAGCTGAAATAGTTTTTTTTAAAATAAAATATACATATAGAAAATTTCTATTTCATTCAAAATTAATGAACCTGAAAATCAATAATTCCGTCTTTTTGAGCGCGTTTCAATACATGATAAACTTTTGTATTGATATGAATCCGGTGTTGTCGGGAAAACAAAACGATTTTGTTTGGTGAAAATTCATCAACAACGTGAATATAAAGATTTACATTCCCTTTATTTTTCATTACTATTTCTGATAATTCAACTGCAAAATCTTCGGTGAGTTGTTGTAACGGAATTGTAAGAGTCAAGGTACTGATTAGTTTATCCTTAACATCCGAGAAAACTTCAATTTTCTGAATTTTCAGTTCCAGTTCATTTGGTATGTTTGGATCTTTCGGTTTATTATATTTATAATCTGCTCCCTTTTCCTGCACGACCGCATGAATATATAAATACAAATCCTTAATCATGTATTTCCCAAATTCCACATAATTTTTCCCAAATAAAGCAAATTCATACGCACCCACGTAATCTTCGAGCGTAAAAATGCCGTAAGGATTTCCGGCTTTCGAAGTTCCATTACGGAAATTAGTAACCATCCCTCCTATTTTCAGTACTTTACCCTGAAGCAAATTCAAATCTTTCAAATCAACGGTTGTCGTGTTGCAAATATGATTGATCTCAAATTCATATTCGTCAAGGGGATGAGCCGAAAGATACATTCCAATCAAATCGCGTTCTTTATTCAGTCGTTCCAATGGCGACCATTCGGATGCATACAAAATTTCGGGCTTAGCAATATCGACCGCATCCAATCCTCCAAAAAGAGTGTTTTTACTCATAGACATGTCGGTCTGATATTTGTTGCCATACCGTAGAATGGTTTCCAAAATCTGTTCACCTTTGCTGTTTTCGATAAAAAGTTGCTCGCGACGCACATCTTTGAAGCTATCAAAAGCGCCTGACAAAGCCAAACTTTCCATAGCTCGTTTGTTGCAGGCAGTTAGGTTTACGCGTTCCACCAAATCGAACATACTTTTGTATTTTCCATTGGCTTTACGTTCTTCCACAATGGCTTCAACTGCACCTTCGCCAACACCTTTTACACCACCCAGTCCGAAGCGGATATTTCCATCAGCATTAACAGTAAATGTCAAATCGCTTTCGTTCACATCCGGTCCGAGTACTTTCATGCCGAGATTTTTACATTCGTCCATGAATTTACCCACTTCGACAATGTCATCTTTGTTGCGCGTTAAGTTGGCAGCCATAAACTCTGCCGGATAATGCGCTTTCAGGTAAGCCGTTTGGTAGGCAATCCACGAATAACAGGTGGCGTGTGATTTATTAAAAGCGTATTCGGCAAATTTTTCCCAGTCGCTCCAGATTTGTTCTAATTTTTCGTTTGGTCCAAATCCGTTTTTCTCACAGCCTTCAATGAATTTTATTTTCAACGGCGCCATTTTGTCTTTGAGTTTCTTCCCCATAGCCTTGCGCAGCTCATCGGACTGACCGCGTGTAAAGCCTGCCAGTATACGACTTAAAATCATCACCTGTTCTTGATATACGGTAATTCCGTGGGTTTCTTTTAGGATTTTTTCCATTTCCGGAAATGGATATTCAATTTTTTCTCGACCGTGCTTGCGGTTGATAAATTGGGGAATATATTGTATCGGACCCGGACGGTACAAGGCATTCATCGCAATTAAATCCTCAAACTGAGTTGGTTTGAGATTTATTAAATGTTTTTGCATTCCGGCAGATTCAAACTGGAATGTGCCAACTGTCAATCCTTTGCTAAAAAGTTGATAGGTTTTCTTATCATCAATAGGAATAACATCAATATCTAAATCGATTCCTTTCGTTTTTTTGATATTGGACAATGCTTCTTTTATAATGGACAAGGTTTTCAGCCCCAAAAAGTCCATTTTAATCAACCCTATTTCTTCAATTACCTTTCCCTCGTATTGCGTAACCAACATTTCCTCGTTGGTTTCTTTGTCAACAGCCGTACTAAGCGGAACTAAATTGGTCAAATCGTCGGCTCCGATAATCACACCGCAGGCATGAACTCCTGTTTGTCGAACGGTTCCCTCCAACATTTCTGCATAGCGCAGCGTACTGGAGAGGTTTTGATCGGAGGAATTACGTGCAGTTTGCAACTCAGGAATGTATTTTATGCAATTGGCAATTGTAATTTCCGGTACTATTCCGTCAGCTCCCGGAGGGAATTTATCCGGAATAAGCTTTGTCAATCGTTCAGCTTCAGCAAGCGGCAATCTTTGAACTCGTGCCACATCTTTTATGGACGATTTTGTAGCCATAGTGCCGTAAGTAATAATATGCGCCACACGTTCTTTGCCGTATTTTTCGGTTACCCAACGCAATACCTGTCCACGTCCATCATCATCAAAATCAATATCAATATCGGGCATGGAAATACGCTCAGGATTGAGAAAACGTTCGAACAGCAAATCGTATTTTAACGGGTCAATATCAGTAATTCGCAAACAATACGCTACCACCGAACCGGCAGCCGATCCACGTCCCGGACCAACCGAAACTTTCATGTCACGTGCAGCGTTGATAAAATCCTGCACAATCAAGAAATAACCCGGAAAACCCATGGTTTTCATCACGTGCAACTCAAAATCGATGCGTTCCATGGTTTCGGCATCGATATTCTCGCCATAACGATGTTTTGCTCCTTCGAGTGTGAGTTTACCTAAGTAATCGGCTTCCAGTTTTACGCGAACTGCTCTTTCGTAGCCACCTACGTCTTTAATTCCCGTTTCACCAAATTCTGCTAACAGCATTTCGTTGGTAAACGTACTACGGTATTTTTCTTCCGTTCCAAAATCTTCCGGAATTGGGAACATGGGCATCATAGCTGTGGAATCGATGTCGTAAAATTCTACTTTTTCGGCAATTTCCAAGGTGTTTTCGAGTGCATCGGGTATATCGGCAAAAATTTGAAGCATTTGCTCGGGCGTTTTGAGCCATTCCTGTTTGGTATATCGCATTCGGTTCGGATCGTCCAGATCCTTGCCGGTGCTTAGGCATATCAATCGTTCGTGTGCTTCGCCATGTTCTTCTTCCACGAAGTGAACATCGTTTGTAGCCACGAGTTTAGTATTGGTTTTGCGTGCTAGTTTTATCAGTTCTTCATTCTGAAGCATTTGTTTTTCGTAGGTCGAATAATCGGCGTTCGGTTTGTCGGTTTTGTGACGTTGCAGCTCGATATAAAAATCGTCGCCAAACACGCGTTTGTACCACATTATTGCTTCTTCAGCTTCGGCCAGATTACCACTTTCTACTTTCTTGTGAATTTCGCCACCCAAACAAGCTGTTGAAACAATCAGTCCTTCGCTGTATTTTTCCAGAATTTCGTGGTCGATGCGCGGACGGTAATACATCCCATCAATCCACGAAGTAGATACCAATTTGCACAAATTCTGATACCCTTTTTTATTTTTGGCAAGCAAAATCAAATGGTAACCGCTGCGGTCATCCTGATTCTCTTTCGAAAGCCTTCCACGCCGCGCCACATAAGCCTCGCAGCCAATAATCGGTTTGAATAGTTTGTGTTTTGCAACTTCTATTTGTTTAAGAATCTCCGCTTTTTCTTCTTCCGAAATTCCTACTGCAGCAAATTGCACTTCCAGAGCGGAAAGCTGCTCTTTTATTTTCCCGTTTTTCTTTTTTGTATAATTGAAAAATTCCTTTATGCCAAACATGCTGCCATGATCGGTAAGCGCCACGGCATTCATCCCGCTTTTTGAAGCTTTGTCCACCAGACCCGAAATGCTCGACATACCATCGAGTATAGAATAGTGCGAGTGAACGTGAAGATGAACGAACGAATTCATATTAAGTTACTGTTTTCAGGCATTTTACAATCTGAGAATTCAGACTGGTATTAAGATGCTAAAGATACAGCAATTTTTGAAAGGAGCTGAAAAAATAAATGAGAAGTTATTGACAATTTTGAAAAAATAAATGCAAAAACAGTGAAAATTGCACTGTAAAAGAAACTTACAATAGTGGAATTCAATTCACAATCTGAATTTCTTAGTAGGGTTTTATATATTGAAAGATCTTGTATGAGTTTATATATTTCAATCAATATTGGTCCCTTTTCGAGTGGTAAACAATGAATTGAAAAACAATTTTAAAATAATAATATAATAATCAGTAATTTAGCTATGCGAAATGAATTCGCATATTTTTGTTACAATTTCTTCATCAGCACCATTCACTGTAAAGATAGCTCGTGAATAAAAAGAATCTCTCCTGACTAATCCGTCCGAAATAAATTGTAGTAATTCTTCACCTTTGCGATCGACAAGTAGAGGGCGTTTACCGTCATGAGAACTTTCAAGTCGTTCGTTTAATTGGGCGGCTGATAATTTTAAATAAATTGTTATCCCATGAGCTTGCATGTAGTCCATGTTGTCGAAAAAACAAGGCGCACCGCCACCTGTAGAAATGACAACATTTTCGAATTCTGCCAAATCATGTAAGTTTTGTTTTTCAATCAGTCTAAATTCGGGTTCGCCTTTTTCGACAAAAATCTGAGAAATGGATTTAAAGTATTTTTCTTCGATTGTTGTATCAATATCAAAAAACCTATATCCTAGCCTGGCAGCCAGCAATTTACCAATGGTAGTTTTACCGGAACCCATGTATCCAATCAGAAAAATTCGACTCATCCTTCAGTACTATTTTTAAAAAATCAATTGGGAATATTTGTAAAACCTAAAACACAAAAATAGTAATAAATAATCATTAGGGGTCAAAATCATTAAAGAAATATCTGAAAATGATTTCAAATTGTCATTTTGTTATAAAATGCATCAATTAATAGCGTATCTTTGTACAAAATTCTTTACAAATTTGCCGTGGAAAAAGAAAATGCTGTATTATTACTTTTTACAGGGGGAACAATCTGTATGTCAGAAGACCCGACTACAGGAGCTTTACGTCCCATAGATTTTGACCGGCTACAAGAATATTTGCCTGAACTCAAACAAACGGGCATACGCATAAAAAGCATACCATTTTTACCCTTGATTGATTCTTCCGATGTTCATCCGCCTGTTTGGGAACGTCTGGCAGAGTTGATTCAGGAAAATTATGAAGATTACGATGGATTTGTGGTGCTGCATGGTACCGACACCATGGCTTATTCAGCTTCTGCATTGAGTTTCATGCTCGAGAACCTATCGAAACCGGTCATTTTTACCGGAGCACAATTACCTATTGGCATGTTGCGATCGGATGCAAAGGAAAATTTGCTGACCGCTATCGAAATTGCAACAGCTAAAGAAAACGGTAAACCCATTGTTCCCGAAGTCTGCATATTTTTTGAAGATACACTTTTCCGTGGAAACCGTACTACAAAGAAGAATGCGGAACATTTCAACGCATTTAATTCATACAATTATCCGCCACTTGCCAAAGCCGGCGTGCATATCAAGTATTTCCGTTCGTACATTCATTATCCGTCGGCCGGAACAAAACTTCGGGTACGTACTAAAATTGATCAAAACATTGCCATCTTGAAACTCTTTCCCGGAATAACTGAACACACGGTAAATGCCATTCTTCAAATTTCAAAACTGAAAGCAGTTGTTCTTGAAAGTTTCGGAGCAGGCAATGCGCCTCGTCACACCTGGTTTTATAATTCATTAAAAGAAGCAACCGACAGGGGTATTTTGATTATAAATAAAACGCAATGCAGTACCGGATCGGTAGAAATGGGACGATACGAAACCAGTCTGAATTTAGTTAACGCCGGCGTAATGAGTGCGTTCGACTGCACCACCGAAGCTATTGTCACTAAACTCATGTACTTATTAGGCGAATACACTTCATTAGACGATGTTAAACATCGCCTCAGCATAAGTATGTGTGGAGAAATGACGGTTATATAGACCTCACCCCTAACCCCTCTCCCAAGGAGAGGGGAAAAAGATAAGTTTCAGAAATTATTTTACTTTTTTGAATTCGATAAAATCATAATTCATGTTTCCTTTTTCCACCGTTCTGAGGGTTAAAACATGCTTTCCTTTGCTTAGTTTCAGCCGTTTAAAAATAATTTGTTTATTCCAGTGGTGCCATTGACGCCATGCTACCGGTTCAATTTTACTAAAAGTCGATTTAATTAAAACAGGCTCCATCCAGGGTTTTCCATCCACATCAAGGGCTATTTTCCCATCAGCATTGGCTGTATACATCAAAATGCCTTCATAATATCCACCTTTCATCACTACGACAGAATATTTAATCCATTCTCCGGGTTCGGTCCAACCGACGTAGAGTTGTTTCATTTCTGGCTTAACCAAATTATACGGATTATCGTCTGTTCCTCCGATTTTAGTATACGAAATATCAACACCTTCGTTGATTCTGAAGGTATTCAAATAGGTACCGTCATTTGGATTTAGTTTGCCACTTCCATTGTTTACACTATCAACATCGTGATAAGCAATTCCTTCACCTCCGACATCGAATTTTTCACATTCCACTTTTCCCGGAATAACCTGAAGTGAATCATGCCAGGGTTTTCCGTTATAGTTTTTTTGTGCTGAGGATTTTAGACTAAATGAACAGATACAAAGAAATAAAATTGAAAGATTAATTAGTTTGTTTTTCATGCTAAATTATTTTTGTTTAAAGTTTAACGGAAAATATTCAAAGTTCTTGCATACAAGTAACACTTTCTATCAAATTAGTGTTGTTTTTCTTTCCTATATTTAATTCTAAAGGATTCACCAGATTGTACAGAAACTTAGTTTTCTTTAATTTTTAATATTCATTGTGAATTTAAGTCCTTGTATATTATCATATTATTAAAGCCGTAAAAATTGAGAGTTAAATGACTTAAAACATTCATCTAAGTTAATATGTTATATAATATGTGTCTGTTTGAGAATTATCAAAAAACAATTTCAAATGATTAAGAAGTCTAAGAAAAATTATACAGTTAATCGCGATGTCAGTTGGATGTATTTCAATCGCAGAATACTTGACGAAGCTTCAAATCAAACTAATCCATTACTTGAGCGACTTAGTTTTCTAGGTATTTATTCGAATAACCTGGATGAATTTTTTCAGGTACGTGTTGCTACTTTACGGCGTATGATTGAAATAGAAGAAAATATTCATCACGTCAATACAGATACAAAAAAAGTTCTCAAAAAGGTTCTCAAATTAAACGAAGTCTATACCAAAGATTTCGAAACCACGTTTCTTGCGTTGCATGCTGAATTGCAAAACGAGAATATATTTCTGGTGAATGAATCGCAATTGTCTGCCGGACAGAAAGAATTTGTGGATACATTTTACCGGGAAGAACTAATGAACTCACTTTTCCCAATTTTAGTTTCACGCATGTCGGTTGAGCCGGTGCTTAACGACAAGAGTATCTACCTGGCTGTAAAAATCTCAGATTCAATTAAACAGGAGAAAAAAAACAAGAAAGAATATGCATTAATTGAAATTCCTACCGAAGAGTTTACGCGTTTTTTTGTTCTACCCAAAGAGGGCGAAAAGAATTGTATCATGTTCCTGGAAGATGTTATACGTTTTTGTTTACCGCGTATTTTTGCACAACTCAACCACGACAAATACGAGGCTTACACCATAAAGTTTACGCGCGATGCGGAAATGGAATTTGATAACACGGCATATCAGAGCATTTTGGATAAAATATCAAAAGGAGTGAAAAGCAGAAAAAGCGGACTTCCAATCCGGTTTGTTTATGATCGCGAAATTCCGGCAGACCTCTTGCGTTTTACCGAGAAATTACTCAAAATAGAGAAAAACGATGTACATGTCAGTGGTGGTCGCTATCATAATCTGAAAGACTTGATTTCGTTCCCTTTGCTCAAAAGAAATGAACTAAAATACACAAACCATCCGCCCATACCAATTCTTGCTTTTGATGAATCTATTAGTCTGATTTCGCTTATTCGCAAGAAAGATCAATACTTACACTGTCCTTACCATAGCTTCGATAACTTTATTCGACTTTTGCGAGAATCGGCTATTAGCCCTGAAGTAAAAGAAATAAAAATTAGTATTTATCGGTTGGCAAAAAATTCTAAAGTGATAAAAGCACTTATTTGCGCAGCTATGAATGGGAAAAAAGTGACTGCCATCGTAGAACTTTTGGCTCGGTTCGACGAATCATCCAACATTAATTGGGCAAAGAAAATGCAAGATACCGGTATCAAAGTAATTCTGGGCGTTGAAGGACTCAAAGTACATTCGAAACTGGCTCATATTACTGCCCGCAAGGGAAACATTGCTTGTATTGGCACCGGAAACTTTCACGAAGGAACTGCAACTGTTTATACCGATTTTACATTAATGACCGCACATAAAAGTATTGTTGATGAGGTAGAAAGTTTGTTTGAATTCCTTGAACAGCCCTATCTGAATCCATCTTTTAAGCAGTTGATTGTTGCACCTCAATTTATGCGAAAAAAAATCATAGGCTTGATTAAAACCGAAACAGAAAATGCAAAAAAAGGACTGCCTGCTTATATATTATGCAAAATCAATCACATCGTAGATGAAAAAATAATTGACAAGCTTTACGAAGCTTCCAATGCAGGTGTAATAATTAAACTATTGGTTCGTGGAAATTGTTCTCTTATCACAGATGTCCCCAAACTGAGTGAAAATATCCGGACGTTGGGAATCATTGATCGTTACCTTGAACATTCGAGAGTGCTGATTTTTGCAAATGGTGGTGAAGAGCGTTATTTTATAGGGTCTGCAGATTGGATGCAGCGTAATTTAGACAACCGGGTGGAAGTTTATACGCCTGTTTATGATCCTGAATTTCAAAAGCAATTGAAAACAGTAATCGAATTTGGATTGAAAGACAATGTGAAAGCCAGAATTGTAGATGGCTCAGGAAAAAACGAGTTGAATACTACTTCAGACGAAACATCTTTCAGGTCGCAAGAAGAACTTTATAATTTTTATAAAAACAATTACGAAGCCAATTTATTTGAAAAAGACCAAGCTATTATCTGATTATTCATATTCAAAACAATCACTAATTATGAACAGTATCCAATTTGCAGCCATAGACATCGGGTCCAACGCCGTTCGACTATTAATCAAAAGTGTTATTCCGGGCGATCCGTCCGATTCTTTTACCAAAGTGTTGATGGTGCGTGTCCCATTGCGCTTGGGTCAGGAGTCTTTTGTTTCGGGAAAAATTAGTGACGATAAGGCAAAGAAGCTTATCAGACTGATGAAAGCCTTCAAACAATTGATAAAAATTTACGACATAACCGATTTTCGGGCATGTGCCACTTCTGCCATGCGCGACGCCAAAAACTCTAAAGAACTTGTCAGGGAAATTCGCAAAGAAACCAACATTAAAATCGAAGTAATTAACGGACAAGAGGAAGCTTTCATTATTTACGAAAGTCATTTTGCCGACAGTCTGAATAAAGATTTGAATTATATCTATGTTGACGTTGGTGGTGGTAGTACGGAGATAAGTGTGATAACGAGTGGTGAATTGTTAGAGTCAAAATCGTACGATATTGGGACAGTAAGATTGCTCAACAATAAAGTAAACAGTGACGAATACGATAGATTAAACAAGGACTTATCCGAATTGAAAGAACTTTATAAAATCAACGACATTATTGGTTCCGGTGGCAATATCCTTAAATTGAATTTGTTGGCTAAAGTGCGCAAGAACAACAAACTTTCTATACTAAAACTAGAAGAATTAAATGATTTGCTAAAAACTTTTACGGTAGATGAGCGTATTGCCAATTACAAGTTGAAACCCGACCGGGCGGATGTTATTACGCATGCAGCCGGAGTTTATATTGATGTTGCAAATGGAATTGGAGCAAGTCATATTATTGTTCCAACCATTGGACTGGCTGATGGCATAATTCATATGCTTTATGTCAAATGGAAAGAAAAAAACGAGGTTAAAGAAACTAAAGTACCGGTTTAATACTCTTTTTGAAATTGTAAAGAGGCTGACTATATTGATTATTAGTCAGCCTCAGTATTTTAAAAATGATACGATTTTTACTCAATTTATGATTCATTCAACAAAGCTTCTTTTGCTTTTATTAAAGCCTCTTTATCGGTATCGGAAATGATAGGATACGATAAATCCAGCCTTTTCAATTCAGTGCATATAATATCCCCTACCAAATAACGGGTATACCACTTTTCATCGGCCGGAATAATAAACCACGGCGCCGACTTTGTACTGGTGTTCATGATAGCATCTTCATAAGCCGATTGATAATCATCCCAAAATGCTCTTTCTTTCAAATCGGCAGCCGAAAACTTCCAGTTCTTTTTTGGATCATCTATTCTATCCAGAAATCGTTTCTTTTGTACATCTTTCGATACATGCAAAAAGAATTTCAGAATAGTGGTATCGTTTTCAGTAAGGTTTCTTTCGAACCTGCATATCTGTTTGTACCTGTCTTGCCAGAATGATTTGTGAATGTCTTTTACCGATTGAATATTGCTAAGCCTCTCGTTCAGAATAAACTCGGGATGAACTTTTGTTATCAAAACATTTTCGTAGTACGAACGGTTGAAGATACCAATTTCGCCTTTGCCCGGTAATGCAGCATAATGACGCCAAAAATAATCATGATTTAATTCCCTGGTTGAAGGCGACTTAAAATAATACACATTTACTCCTGCCGGATTTACTCCCGTCATAATATGCTTGATAGTACCATCTTTACCTGCGGCATCCATCGCCTGAATAACGATTAATATCGCATGACGATTTTCGGCATACAAAACATCCTGTAAAGCAGATAGTTCTTCTATGTCCTTTTGAATCAATAGTTCTCCTTCTTCTTTATCAATGTCTTTTTTCTTAACCGTTGTAGGGTAATCAGACAACGAAAATTTGTTTCCATCGATTATTTTGAAATTATCAATATCTATTTTATCTTTTGTTCCCATAATTCTTAAATTACAACTCTTATTTATACCTCAAATTCGGTAATATGGGTATTGCTGATAAAAAAATTATCAATTATTTCCCTTCTTCCCCTGTGAGAAACCTCGATATTATATTCAACGGTCACTAAATTGTTTTGTTTACCGATTTTATTCCGAACAAAATCGATATGTATCTCTTTCATTTCTTTTTCTAATTCTTCTATCGAGTAATTCGCCGAAGTAAAATGAATTTCATAGGTTTTCAATTGATGCAGGTCATCAAATATTCTTTCAAATTTCGTTAAAGCAACCATAACAATCAATACCAACATCACAACTACTGCTGATAGCACATAATGCCGCAAACCGATACTCATCCCGATTGCAGCTGACATCCAGATAATAGCAGCCGAAGTAATGCCCTTCACTGTAGCCCCTTCTTTAAATACCACACCTGCACCAATAAACCCAATTCCTGTCACAATATTTGATGCAATACGGTCGCTACTTCCTATCGAAACCGAAACGATGCTAAACAAACAGGAACTTACACAGATCAGTATCATGGTTCTGAAACCTGCCGGTTTACTGTGATATTCACGCTCTAAGCCTAAAATGGCTCCAGCCAGTAACGCGGCAAAAATTTGAATGATTTGTTCGAATTCAGGATACATAATTTAAAAGTTGTCTATAAAATTTGCTTATTCTAAATGGTCCTAATCTCAAAAATCTTTATTCTTTCGCTTCTTCTTCGCTCAACTTTTTCTGTTTTTCCTTTGCTGAAACTTTTGGAACAATTGGAACAATTACTTCATTATCTTCAGCAATAAAATCTCCAGCGGAATTTTCCGGTTTTTTCTTTGAAGAAACTTTTTGAATTTTGGGAACAACAATTTCTTTTTTGATAGTAACAATATCCTCAGTTGAATTTTCCGTTTCTTTATTAAGTTTTACTTTATCATCCTTCAAACTAATTAATTCGCTATTTAAACTCACTACATCGTTATTCAAACAAATAACATCCCTACAAACTGCAATAAACGTTTCTATCTCTTCGCCGAAAGTTTTGATCAGTAGATTTTGATCTTTTTCAAATTTTTCGATGTTAAGTACCTCGTTGATTTTTCTTTTCTTATAAAACTTAGTAATTCCTTTAATTAAAACTTCATAATCCTGAATTTCACCAAGTTTATCCTGATACAATTTCATTTTTTCGAGCTTTGTTTCATCTGTAATTTCTATGTAGGAAAGAATCTCAACCAGATACCTGAATTTTTTAAATCCTATTCTGATTTTATGAATATCCTGAGCAGCAACAATAGGTTGCGATTCTATTCTTTTAATGAGTTTGTTAAGCGATTTGTCCGCCTTTTTATAAATTTTTGATTTGTCTATTTTTGATTTCTTTTTAATTGACGGAAATACCAACTGTTTCTTTTTGCAAAATTTCTGAACCTTGTCCTGAAGTTCAGATTCAAGACCGTTCAAAAATGCAAGATATTCTGTTATTTCTTTTGTCTGATCGATACTCTCCAGTTTCAATATCTGAACTTGTATGTCGCGTAGTTTTCCGAATAACTTAAATGCTTTTTCTCCATTTTTTACTTTTGTCGGATTAATTTTATTAGCGGATAGTATTGGGAAAATTTTTCTAAGAATTACCCTTTTATCATGAATTTCTTTTTCAGTTGAATCTTTTTCAATTTCCTGAAATTTTTTAACAAGTGAATTGTAGTTTTTAATGATTGAGTTCATAATATGATTTTTATTTTTAAAGTTAGTATATTGATTGTTAGATTATTCTAACTTTCTTTTACTTGTTTCTCTTCCGGAACTTTTACTTTTTTCAGTTTCATTTTTATCCCAAAATTTTTAAAAGTTTTCTTTAGTCTTTTCTTATGCTTTATTTCAAATGTAGTGTCATAGAGTGAGTTTTGAAGCACATCAGCATCTTTTAATAATTCACTGTATTTATCTTGTTTTGTTTTTTTATCGCTGTGATTAAAGATTGAATTTCTGACAATTTCAATCTCTTCATCCGTGAATACATTTAATTCCTTCATCAAGTTTTCAGCTTCAGTTGCACCCAATATTGCATGATCTTTAACATAATTAAATTTATAAGTATGAATATCGTGTAACATTCCAATTATTGCACATAATTCAACATCCAATCCTCTTTTAATTGCCAAAATACTGCAACATTGAGCTACCCCATACAAATGGACATACCCATTCCGGCGTTCTTCTACCTTGTTTTGATTCAATAAAATAGCATCAATTTCATTTCGTACTAATTCCAGTCTGTTCATAAATTCCATTTTTATTACTAACTTTATTATAACATTCTTTAGAAACTAAATGTTCGGATTTTTGTGAAACCAAACAGTTAGTTTATACTTTAGTTCCTGAAGACTTTATAAAAATCATAACCGAATCAAGCAATCTAAAGAAAATGTTTCATCAGTAGATTGATAGAATAAAAAAAAGCAGTCTAAAACAGACAGCTTTTTTCAGAGATAGTTTAGCAAATTATATATTCATTGGCACATAACCTGCTTTTTCTACAATTACCTGACCTTCGGATGAAAGAAAAAGATTATTCTTCTACAAAAGTTTTGCACAAAATATAGTTGCTTATTTTGCAATATGCCCATGGAAAGTAAATTCCGAGGGTAATGATGCATAACAGAATTTGTCCCCAGATGATTAGGAAATCATCACCGGCTGTGAGATCGTAACCGAATTTCTTCACCGAGCTTTCATTTCTGGCAACCGTTCTTTCAGCAAAATATTTAAACAATCGGAGTGAGGCTACGGGAGAATAAATACCTAAGGTGATAACAGACAATCCTATCTGAATAAGAATTTGTTGTACTGACGGCCAAAACTCAGTTTCCCATTTAATTTCATAGCCTTTAAATGACAAATTCACGCACCATTTGTAACAGTAATACATAAAGCTAACAGAAATCAGGATTATGGATACAACTGCAAAAATCACAAGAAAGACAACGAATCCGCTCATTTCAGGCATTTCCTGATGCAGGAGAGCAGTCATAAATCCTCCTGTAAAAGCTCCTATCATTACAATTGCACCCACCACCAGCATTGGGATAAATAAAGTAACCAGAAAGATGACAAACAAATCAGATCCTTTGCCTTTGAACTCAAAATTATGCTCATCGTGTTTTGCATTTGTGGCGAAAAATTTATACATCTTGGTCATAAACCATGGACCATAAATACCTAATGTGATAATGGTCAACAGCAGATTACCAATAAAAAGCGACATAAAACTTCCGAATTTTCCACCAAAAGTGAATACTTTTTCCTTGAATTCAACACCTTCAATTGTCATTTTGTAGATGAAAAACATGATGGCGTATTCCACCACCAAAAGGATAAGCGATAAAGCTTGCCATGAAAACACAGAGCCCATATGCTGAAAAACTTCAGTCATACCAGAACCTGATTGAACCTTGTTCAATTCCTGAATATGCCCCTGAACAATCGAATAAGGAATAATGTAAAGAATAATAAAGAGCAACCACACAGGCAATAATTTTTTACCTGTCAGATTAAATTTGAAGTAATTTTTCATAACACATTTTTTTAATTGATTAGTATAAAATATGGAAATTGATTGCGGGTTATATGTCTGTAAAAGAAGGTGTAAAGATATTGATTATTTTAGAACCTGAAATAAGGTGAACATTAATTTATTGTGAAAAAGTTGTGGTGACAAATTATACTTAATTTCGTTGTTTATGGCATCATTTTTACATTTATAAAACAAGAATCATAGCATGACTATTTTTCCTCCACAATCCGTATTTCCTCTTCCGTTAATCCATAAAGCTGATAAACCATTTGGTCAATTTCGCGGTCGGTGCTGTCAATTTCGACTTTAATGGCGCGGGCTTTATTAACTTCTTGCTGGAAATACGTTTCCCATTCGGCTTTTTGATGCAGCGAGAGTTTTACTTTTTGTTTTTCCAGTTCTTTGATAAACTCTGCATAACTCAGTGAGTGCCAGTTTTGTAATTTTGTAGATAACGTTTCTAATGAAAATTCTCGTATCAGATTCCGCTGGAATTTGCCCGAAACTTCCTGAAATTCTTTGTTCAACGAAAGCATTTGGTCGGCTTTGACGATAAAGGGTTGTTGGTCGGAAAGCGAAATGTTTGGAATAGGTAATTTAGCCAGATTAACCTTCTTCACTTCAGCAAACAATCTGCCTTTTTCTTGTGAAATTAGCTGATATATGTAATTCAATAATTTTGAATTGAGCAAGCTAAGTATATATTTTAAATTATAATTAATATTTTTCTTTCCAACATTATAAACATTATTCAAATTTATCCATTTGTTTGGTTCATAATTACATATCAGAGAATCTGCCGTTTGTCTGATTACTATTTTTTCATCAAAAAATGGAGCACTTTCACGTGGTTCTGCTAACCATTTTCCATAACTTAAATACATTGTTGGAGATTGAACAAATTTATACTTGTGAAAATCTTTTCCAATCACACATTTAACAAAAGTATCGTCAATTTTGACTGTTGATGTAAATCTTTTTATTTTCACATCTACGTCGGTTTGTTTTGGAACTCCTTTACCAGTTTGATATGGCTTTATTCCAACAATAATTTCAGTTATTTCACCTAAATTGATAACATTTGTGAACGTATTGACATCTATTGTTTTTCCAGATAAATTGTAAGCTGAATCGTTGGAAACAAGTGAAGTATATTCTTTTAAATTTGCAGGCAATAAAGAATCTTCAACATTCTGACATATTTGAAATAGAATATCTGAATAATCATTTTTTGATTTTGATATAATCCATGAAACAGAATCACCAATATCTGCATCATCAAACACTTCATAAGCATACTTACAAATAGCTATTTGTTTGTAAGATTGAAATAAAGATCTTATTTTCTTAAAATAATGTTGGTATGTAAAAGTTGCTGGAGTGATAAATCCTAATATTCCATTTTCCTTTAAGATACTCAGACTTCTTTCATAAAAAATGACATAGGAATTTACCTGATATTCGAATGTAGTGTATTTATTCTCAATATATTGTTTTTCTAAATCATTTAGCGTTGCTCCATACGGCGGATTTCCAATCACCACATCAAAACCAGTCTTTTTATTTCGGTACTTGGTTTTTGGCTCGGAAACAGCTTCTAATTTTCGGGCATATTCGTACGCTTCTTTCGAAATTTCAATCGCTTCTTTCGACAGTTCCAGTGCTTGCCCGGCTTTAAGCTGAGATGCTAACAATTTGTCCTGCACAAGCTTCAGATAATCAGGCGATTCATCTTTTTCAGGTGTAATTATTAGATCATCTTTAATTTCCCGTCCAAATACCTGCGGGAATTCTCTTTCCCAATCGAAAGCTTTCTCACCGGCTACGGCAGGGTCGTCAATCAGCGAATTACCGCATTTAATGTTGTTACTCAGGTCGTTCAGTTTGCGGTTGGGTTGTGCCGTGCGTAACCAAAGCGAGAGTCGGGCAATTTCCACACTTTCTTCGTTCAGGTCAACACCGAAAAGATTGTTTTCCAGAATGGTGTTTTCAATATCGCTTATCACAAGGCTGTCGCCAAATAGCTTGGCTTGCAGCTCGTCAATATAGCGGTGTTCGTCAATCAAAAAGTTCAGTGCCTGATTCAGAAAAGCACCCGAACCACAAGCCGGATCGCAAATGGTAATTTGCAACAACCAATTGCGGTAAGTCTTTAGTTTATCGAAAAGAATTTGAGTAGCTTTCTTTGACCTTTTCTTGTCGGTATAATATTCTTCTTCAACTATTCCGAGTTCTGCTTTTTTATCCGTACAGAGTCGCCCAACGGTATTATCTACTATGTATTTGGTAATGTATTTTGGGGTATAAACTATACCTTCACGTTTCCGTTTAGTTTTCGATCTATCTATTTCCTGACCTGCCGCCTGCGCTGTCAGTTCGTCCAATTCGTTGAGCGAATTCTCAAAAATATGTCCTAGAATGTTTACATCTACTTCGCTGGCAAAATCGTAGTCAGAAATCTTTGCAGTATGTCGGTATAATAATTCATCGTCAATTTTCACAGCATCGAGTACTGCATCAAGTTTAAATAAACCGCCATTGTAGGCAAAAACATCGTAGCGTTTGCCCTTAAATCCTGTATTTAAATACTCGAAATATTTTTTGAAGCGGTCGTAAAGTGCAATTTCGACATCGCGTTCCTGTAAATCGCGCCAGTCATTCAAAATCAAACGCACCGAATTTGGTGGCAGCAGTTGACGGTCTTCGGCAAAAAACAAGAATAAAAAGCGGGAAAGTAGTTTTTGTGATTTCCGGAATAGCAATAACGTGTCATATTCAGGATTTTTTTCAACCAAATCGGCATGTAATTCCCGCTTAAACAGCGAATAATCGCGATATAACTGTTTGGTAATATCATCCTCGTGGCTTATCGATTCGTCTTTTATCTTTTTCGGAATACCTTTTTCAATTTGCGAATAAGCCAGACAAAGATACAGCAGTTCAAAATCTTTTTCGGACAAAGTGAACAGATTAAATTCCAGATTTTCAATGGCATTGTCTATGTAAAACCGCAACTTTTCAAAGTTGGAAGTAATAACGTAAACACATTCCGGTTGATTATTTTTGTAACTGAATGCCTGCACTTCCACATGCCCCAAATCAGTTACATTTGTTCCTTTCAGTTCGATAACCGCTTTCACTGCTCCACTCACGACAATAGCACCATCAGCCTTTTTGCTGTCTTTTACATTTTTATATTCAGTGGTCAAATTGTAGTTTTCAGCGGGATTTTTGGTATAACCCAATACATTTACAAACAAATCAATCAGAAACTCACCCTGATATTGTTCTTCTTTACTGTTCCGGATATTTTCCTGAATGGTCGGATTATGAAAATGCGCTTTGAATTTGCCGTAAGCTGTCTGTATAGCTTGTTTGTCAAGCAATTTGAGGTATTTGGAACTGACTGACGATTGAAAAAGAGGCATAATTAACAGAATAGTTTTAGATTATCATTTTTCAAAGCCCAAAGATAAAGAAAAGATTTTTAGTGTTAAACAGAATTTGATAGTATTTCATTAAATATTTTTCTGACAAGAATTTGTCATTTCAAAGATTCATAACAAAAAAGCCACCTTCACAGACAGCTTTTTCATAGAAAAGGTTAAGCAAATTAAAGAAGTAATACCGATTGAACAAACAATATAGCCCAATTTCGACTTCGTCTTATTGTCCTATTTGTTTGTAGTCATCGGCATTAACAACAGTAGACATATA
>JADGPS010000103.1 GCA_017882285.1 Paludibacter sp.
GTCACGTTCTTTGTCCAACAATATCAGATCATCGGTGAGTCCGCTTTTCTGAAGTTTGTTGATTTCTTTTCCAAATTTTTCATTGTCAGCTGCAAGTTGATTTAAAGCTGCAATTAATATCGGACTAAGCTGCGCTTCGGCAGTTCTGGCAAGTTCGATACTTGTTTTAAAAAGCGAAAATGCATTGTTAATAGCCATTCTCGCAACATACAGAATAGAAAACAATAATTTACTCATAATAATTTAGTTTTTAATTAATACTGGAAAATGATTTATTCTTTGGTAATTTTCAATAGGTTCTTTAAATTAACATTGAAGCCTCTGAAATTTTCAGAAGCACCAACGGAGCATCATCCATCCCTCTGAAATTTTCAGAAGCACCAACTGACGTTCATTCATCCCTCTGAAATTTTCAGAAGCACCAATGGAGCTTCATCCATCCTTCTGAAATTTTCAGAAGCACCAACGGAGCGTCATCCATCCTTCTGAATTTTTCTGAGGCTTCAATGTGAATAATTTTAATGTTTTGTTCCTGAATCACTGCAATAGTGGGTTGCAAATTGCCCCTACACCCTAAGTTTATGATATTCTGGAATTTCAAAGATCAATTGCGCAGCAAATATACAAACATATAGTTGAATACTTAACGAAAAAACTACATTATTTTTGTGTTTATTTTTTTAAAATTAGAATTTGTTGATTTGGCGGGGGTTTGCGATAATAGCACACAACTCCCCCTCGTTTGTAACGAGTGGGAATTGGTTAAACGTTTTCAAACGGATAAATAAACTACTTATTTCTATCCTTTTTATTGTTAGAAACAACAAACCATAAACCCCTCGTTACAAACAAAGGGAAGTGAAATCAGTTAGAAGAGTTTTTCTTTTTCCAATATGTTATATCTTCAAATATTATCTCATCTTTATTATCACTTTTCTTTGCATAATAAGATTCTAGATTCTCTAAACCGATATGGCATAATAAATGATCAATGGTCAACATATTTTCGGGAGATATTCTTGAACCATAAATAACTCCTACAATGCTTTTAATTGGGAATTTCATTAACCTTGATAGATCATTTTCATATCCTTTCTTTAAATAGTAATCCTTTATAATTCTGACTTCATCCTCTTTTTCCCAACTTGGAAGTTTGTACTTAAATAATGTTTTATCATCTTTAATCGATAAATCTTTAGCATTTACCTCAATTTCGGGTACGCCTTTGTATTCAACATCTATAATAGAATTGAGTATGTCATATTGATTAGTAAGTGCTTCTCTATTAAATACGATAACAAAGCCTTTGTGGGAGTCGGCATAATGAGACCACATAAGGATTGAATTACAATTTTTTGAGAAGGATATTGTTCCAAATCTTCTTTTAATCGTATTACTTATGTACTCTTCTAAATATAATTGGAAATCCCGTTCATTTTCCTTTTTTTTCCAGTGATCTAATAATCTGTCTTCAGTGTTTTTGTCTAACCACTCAATTCCATCTTTAGGTCTATTGTCAAGTAAAATTTTAAATGTATCCTCGTTATATAAATCTGAATAGTTAGAAATTATAAAATCACCTTCAAATGGATCGTTTAGTAAATCAGGAGAGCTTAAATAAAACTTTTGATCAATGAGTATCTTAAGCGAATTTTGATTAAATGGCATATATCTATATAGATACTTGTCAGTTTCATTGTTGGTTATGTTCATTGTGTTTTGTAGTTAGATAAATTTATAATGCAAATATACTCATACATTTTCACTTAAATACTATATTATTTTCAACACATTTTAGTGATAACCTAAAAACAGCCGATTGCATTGCTGCAACCGGCTGTTTTGTATTTGTTCGATTTTTTACAACTTCACTGCTAAAAGTTCACCTCCTAATTCATGTAAGGCAGTTTCAATTTCTTTCAGGCGTTTTGGAGTAGGGTTTAGAATACCACATTTGTATTTTGCCAACAGGCTTTGATTAATTCCAACCCGTTTTGCTATTGCCGATTGATTTATTTCAGGAAATGAATTAAATACCTGTGCAATTTCGGGAGCAATTTCTTGGGGATTTTCTTTAAAAAACCCTTCAAAACTCAGGTCTTCATCAAGTTCTTCCCAATGGATTCCAAATTTCCCAACTTCAAATTTCTGAAGTTGATCAGACGTGGCATTTTGTAGTAACCGGAAGTCAGCAATAGCTAAACTACGGACTTGTCCTTGTTTGGTTTCAATATTTACATATACATTGTCAACCCATACTCTTATAATATCTATTATCATGGCTTTAAAATTAAAATTGATTATTTTCCAAAGAATTCATACCATTTTTCGATAATGATTTCCTTATTTTCTTCAATTATCATTTCCGCCAACTTTATTTCCTGAGGTTTCAATCCATCATTTTCAATAAGAATAATTTCTGGCAATACAGAAAATTTAGCTTGGCATTCGCCTTTTCCTTTTCCCTTAATTACGTGAATATGAATCGGTTCGTGATCATTTGAATAAAACAAAAAACGCAGTCCGAAGAAGATAAATAATGTTGGCATATTTCTTTGTTTTTTAATTATACTGCAAATGTAAGGAATAAATATATTCTTTACATATAAATCCGTCCGTATTTTTTTGTGATTAAAAACTTTAACGTTGTGATAGAGTTTTGATATTGCCAGAATTAAAACAACCGATTATATTGCTACAACCGGCTGTTTCTATTCTTGTTTCCGTATTCTATTCAAAAAACTAAAAGCAAATTTAGTTTGTCAAACCTATTTCTCTTTCATTCTCCCCAGATACACTATCACCACCAACGTCATAACTCCGCTCATTATAAAAAGGTATTTTGCTCCCAAACTGAACCAGATAATGCCCGCCAGTGAGCTTGCCACCATGGTGCAGACGCTTTGCAGGGCGGAGAAAGTGCCGATGGCAGTGGCTGTGTCTTTTTTATCGGAAATATTGCTGATCCAGGCTTTGGAAACGCCTTCGGTTGCGGAAGCATACAATCCGTACAGAAAAAATAATGCAAGGAAAATATAAAGATTGGTATTTACTGCGAAACCGAGATATACCACCGAAAATAATCCCAGTCCAATCAAAAACATGCGTTTCAGCCCTATTTTATCAGCCAGCGAACCAACAGGAAAAGCAAACAGCGCGTAAACCATATTATAGAAAATATAAATGCCGATAACGTGTGTGTCATTTAGTCCGGCATCTTTGGCTTTGAGCAGCAGAAATACATCCGAACTGTTGAACAAAGTGAATAACAGTAAACCGATCAACAATTGGCGATATGCCGCCGGACTTTGTTTCCAATATTTTAGAAACGAAAAGAACGAAACTTTTTCGTGAGTGGGAGCAAGTGTAGTTTTCTTTTCTTTGAGTAAAAGAGTGGTGATAATGGCTATCACTCCGGGAATAAAAGCAATATAGAAAAGTGTGATATAATCTTTGGGATGGAAATACAAATAAACCAACGCCAATGCGGGACCAATAGCAGCTCCAATCGTATCCATGGCTCGGTGAAATCCGAAAACAGTTCCTTTGGTTGTGGGCGTTGCTTCGTCGGAAAGAATGGCATCGCGCGCACCGGTTCTGATACCTTTGGCAAATCGATCAGTGGTACGGACAAAGAAAATCCATAGTGGATAAGTGAAAAAGGCGGTAATTGGTTTGGCAATGGCACTAAGAATATAACCTGCCTGCACAAACGGCAATCGTTTTCCGGTGGCATCCGATAGTTTGCCGAAATAACCTTTGCTGAGTCCGGCAGTTGCTTCGGCCAATCCTTCCAAAATACCGATAATGAGGATGGAAAAACCAATACTTTTGAGGTAAATAGGCATTACCGGATAAAGCATTTCGCTGGCCACGTCGGTAAATAAGCTTACGACTGACAAAATCCAAACTACCCGACTGATTTTTTTGAACATAAGCAATTTTAATTCACAAATCAACTACCAACTACTTACTACCCACTACTTACTAATTTAGTCTATTTCTAATTGTAATCCATTCTTCAAAATATCCAAAGCCGGATTTTGTTCAGCCATAATTTTGTATCTGTCTTCGGGGGAATTGGCTCGTTGCATATCAGTTTCTTCAGCAATTTTTATCGACATGCCTACTTTTGAATTCTGCAGATGCAAGCGAATAAAAGTTACCAAATCAGGTTGAAGACGTTTCAACTCTTTTTCCTGTAACGTATTACTTACAATTATTTCAAATTTTGTTTCTGAAATTAATTGGGGTTTGGTACTGAGGATGAAACTTTTCATGCGCCCCTGGTCGGGGATAGTTTCAGTATATTGCAACCAGGCAACTTCAAGTTCCTCTTCAGTAAACGGTTTGTTTTGAATTATTTCCTCAACTTTTGTTACCTGATAAGTTTCTTGAGGCGAAGTAACGACAGTTGGAGCAGAAATGGAAATACTTCCGGGACGTTGAAATGCAGGCTTTGAATCAATAACCGTTTCTTTTGGCTTTTCAATTGCATGAACGGTTGGTTTGGCTGATATAGGAGCCTTATTTTCAGGTATAATAATTGTTTCAACCGCTATTTTTTGAAGCGTAATAGATTGTTCGTCAATTAGAATTGCCTTTTTTTTTTCATCTGTCAGTTGACACAGACGAATCAAAGTCAGTTCAACCAACAAGCGTTTATTTTTACTCTGCCGGTAATCTATATCACAATCATTGGTTGTTTTCAATGCCTGAAAGAGAAACTCCGGTGTGCAAAATTGTGCTTGTGTTTTATAGCGTTCGCCAATATCGGCACCCACTTCAAGCAGTTCGATGGTTTGAGGATCTTTACTTACCAACACATCGCGTAAATGGGAACTGAGTCCGGTGATAAAATGATGCGCATCAAAACCTTTGTTCAGAACTTCATTGAAAATAAGCAACGATTTACTTACTTCACCTTTCAAAAATGATTCCACCAGGCGGAAATAATATTCATAATCAAGCACATTCAAATTTTCGATAACTCCCTGATAAGTTATATTATTTCCACAGAAACTTACCAGTTGGTCGAAAATAGAAAGTGCATCGCGCATCCCGCCATCGCTTTTTTGTGCCACCACATTCAGTCCGTTCACATCTACTGTTACACCTTCTTTTTCGGCAATCATTTGCAGATGTTTAACCGTGTCGGCAACGGTGATTCGATTGAAATCGTAAATCTGACAGCGCGACAAAATGGTTGGGATAATTTTATGTTTTTCGGTTGTTGCCAGAATGAAAATGGCGTGCGCAGGAGGTTCTTCCAATGTTTTCAGAAAGGCATTGAAAGCACCTTGCGAAAGCATGTGAACCTCATCAATAATATACACGCTGTATTTGCCTATTTGCGGTGGAATCCGAACCTGATCAGTTAATGATCGGATATCGTCAACACTATTATTGGAAGCTGCATCAAGTTCGTGAATGTTGTATGAACGTTGATCGTTGAACGAGACGCACGATTCACATTCATTGCAGGCTTCAAAATCGGCAGTCAGCTTTTCGCAGTTTATAGTTTTGGCAAAAATACGGGCACAGGTTGTTTTCCCGACACCACGCGGTCCACAAAACAAATAAGCATGTGCTAAATGATTGCTTTTGATAGCATTTTTGAGTGTAGTTGTTAATGCGGATTGACCAACAACCGTGTTGAATGTGGACGGGCGATATTTGCGTGCCGAGACAATGAAATTATCCATAAATTGAAAACTTTTTCTGCTTTGGAATGCAAATATACTGAAAATATGACGTACAATTCAAGAATAAAAAAAGATTTCTCAAAAAAAAGGATGAACGTAAAAAATGTATACCTTTGTCCTTTGAATTTGATGAATTAGTTAATCAATATAATGGTTAATTTGTTGATTAGTTTCAAATCAACTTATAATGATCAAGTTTAAATCTTTTATCTTTTTAACTTTCAACTTTATTACCTGATTAATCATGGGAAGTTTTGGAAAAACAGGAAAAAAACTCAAGAAGATACTTTTAAATAAGTATCTGATTGTGTTTGTTGTTTTTGCCGTTTTGGTTACATTCTTCGATAATCATAATTTGATTCATCGTTGGCAGACTCATCAAAAAATTGTACAAATGGAAAAGGAATACAAGTTTTATCAGGATGAAATAAAAACTACCAAGCAGAAGAAAAATGAACTTCAATCCAGCAAAGAAAACCTGGAAAAATTTGCCCGTGAGCATTATTATATGAAAAGACAGAACGAAGATATTTTTATTATCAAAGAATGAAAGATAAACAACCCTCTCAAATACTTTTTATTACTGCCGGAACACTCATTATTTTAGGTGCTTTTGCCAAACTGTTCAATATAATCTATGCTCCTTATATTTTTTCAATCGGATCGGGTTTATTGATTTTCATACAGGGGAAAAATGCGTTTGAAAGCTCAAAAGCCGAAAGCCGTCAACAACGACTGGCTCGCATTGGTTTTCTTACCAGTTTGTTGCTTGGGTTAGCTGCATATTTTATGTTTACCGGTTCAAATTCGTGGGTGGTAATGGTTTTGATATATGCTCTTTCATCTCTTTTCCTGTCATTTCGAGGAAACTAAAGTCAGAAGAATAAAAAAAAAGCGCAAATTTATATTTGCGCTTTTTTTGTGACTTTACTGTGTGCAAAGTTTATTTTTTTGCAGTGTAACGTTCGTTCAGTAATTTGGTAACTTCAGCAGTAATATCATACGTTTTTTCAGCATATAAAATATTGTCGCTTGAAGTATTGCTGATAATAAGCTGATATTTATGGTCTTTATTATATTCTTTCATGAAATTGTTAATGGTATCGCGCAACTGTTCGCTCATTTTTTGTTGAACCTGAACTAATTGTTTGCTTAAACTTCCATCCAGTTCCTGCAAATCTTGTTGTTTCTTTTGTAATCGTGTTTGCTCTTGTTGAGCACGATCCCGACTCAAAAATGCATTATTTTCCAATTTGCGTTGAAAATCGCCCATCTCATTTTGCAATTGACGAGCCAACGTATTGATTTTAAGCCGCGAATCTTCTTGTTTCTTTATTAATGATTCGTTCGATTCTTTGGCAAACTCGTAGTGTAATAACAAAGAATCAACATTAACATAAGCTATCGGTAGTTTGCCACTTGTAACCTGATTTTTACCGGTTACAGATTGATTAGCTACTGAATTTGATTTATTTCCCAGCACCAATACAAAGAGAACTATTACTGCTACGGCCAGAACGATATTAATAATGAGTGATAAATTTTTCATTCCCCTTTATTTCTTTAAATTGTTTATTAATTGAAGTTTAGTTATTTCGGATTTAGTTTGAAAATAGAATGCAAAGATAATTTATTTAGTACACTTCAATACAAAGCCTGTTCAATTTTTAGGAAAATGAATGTTTCGTTGTTTATTTTAACGATTATTTGAAAAACTAGAACTTATACCGATTGCACAAATAATATAGTCCAATTTCGACTCCCGTCAAGTCGGGACAAGTTCGTCTTATTGTACTATTTATTTGTATGCATCGGCATTAACAACAGTAAACGTATAAAACAGTTTGGACTGTTTTATACGTACAATTGGTATAA
>JADGPS010000055.1 GCA_017882285.1 Paludibacter sp.
AAATTACGACAGGTTAAACAATTAAAGGAAACCGCCGTGTGCGAGAGCATGCACGGTGGTGTGAGAGGGCGGGGGAGTAATCCCCCTACCTACTCGATTTTTATCAACGAGGTGAAAAAATTTCCCGTAAAATTTTGCAGAATAAAAATAAACGTTGTAAATTTGTGAAAGAAATAAAAGATACACCGCCGTTTGTAGACTGTTGAATAATTAAAGAAAGTTTACATAAAAAGGGAACAAATTTCAAACATAACCCAATTATGGCACATGACAATAAATCACCCAACGACAATCCTGATCGACTACGGGCAGAGAACGAAGAAAAGAAAAAGAAACTTACTGAAGAGCAAGGAGCTTATTTTTCGGACATGACAAACGAGACCGATTTGCCACCTGAAATTGAGAGTCAGTTTCTGGATCATATCATGGCGTTCGAAAATGCATTTCAAACTAATAAACGTATTCTGTTGTATGATTTTCTTGATAAACCTTCCTATCGCAAGGCAGAAGAGATGAATGATGAGGAAGTTACCGAAGAATTAAACCGAATGCTGGAACTGATGAACAATAAAATTGTTTCTCTGGATACAATTTGTGAAGTTGATGATAGGGAATTGTATCGGTTTATTACCGAAGAACTATTTCTTGAAGAGAAAGATGACATACATATTCCGGGTATGATTACGCATTACATTTACGAAGAATTTCATCCCAATCATGAATACGATATCCGAAATCATTCAACTGATTTTATTCGTTCATACCTCGATAAAGAGAACGATTTCTATATGCATTTGCTCACTTCAGAAGCTGAGAAAGCGGATTGGCATGTTCATTTCCGACAAGCATTCAGTTCTTTTCAACTCAATGGTTTTTCAATTACCGAACTGAAATTTGACGCCGAAAATGCAACGGTTCGGTTCGATTGTGACTTCTCTGGAAAAGTTGAAGATTCGGTGGAATCGCTTCGTTTTTTGGGAAGTGGTGAGTTTACCCTGCTATATCAATGGGATTATTGGTGTGTGGACAAGGTAAACTTGCCGCAGAGCACTTTTTGTTAAATGTCATTTGAACCGATAGTGACGGCTTTACTCCAAGTGAAACCGTCACTAAATTAAATGTTATTCATTTATTGGCTAAGATATAAAAAAATAATCATGAAAAACGGAATTAAAATCTTTGAAGAACAAAAAGTTCGCACCGTTTGGGACGACGAAACCGAAGAATGGTATTTTTCGATAATAGATGTTATTGAGGCGCTGACTGGAACTGATCGTCCTCGTAAATACTGGAACGACCTAAAGAAAAAGCTCCTAAAAGAAGGAAGTGAGTTGTCCGAAAAAATCGGACAACTGAAATTACTTGCGTTGAGGCGCTTAAAACCGATACACCCGAAGTCAGAAAGCTGTTATTGTTTTTAAAAGATGTGCAGGCTTTAAGTCGGCAGGAAATACAGCAGGGATTACTATAAATCTTGGTTCTAAAGTCTTGGTTCTTGACACTTTAATCTTTTATTTCCCAACCAATCTCTCTACTTCTGTCCAGTTAACCACATTCCAAAATGCCTTTGCGTAGGCTGCCCGTTTGTTTTGGTATTTCAGATAATAGGCATGTTCCCAAACATCCAACGTCAAAACGGGTTTTCCTTTCACTTCAGCCATTGGCATAAGCGGGTTATCCTGATTGGCAGTGGAAATGATACGTAATTTACCTGAAGGTTCTTTTATCAACCACACCCAACCGGAACCAAAACGACCGACAGCCGCTTTTTCGAATTCTGCTTTGAAAGCATCGACACTTCCAAAATTATCGACCAGTATTTTTTCTAATTTAGGTGACATAGTAGCTGTTCCGGCTGGAGCTAATACCGTCCAAAAAAAACTGTGATTGTAATAACCACCGCCATTATTTTTTACAGCAGTCTGAATATCAGCAGGTAATTCATTCAGATGTTGAATCAAATCCAGTATATCTTTTTTGTATAATTCAGGATATTTTTCCAATGCTTTATTCAGATTGTTGACATAGGTAGCGTGATGAAAATTGTAATGAATGTACATGGTTGTACTGTCGATATATGGCTCCAAAGCGTTGTATTTGAATCCCAAAGCCGGTAATTTGAATTGTCCGAAACTTAACAATGATATGGAAAAAAGAAGAATTGTCAGCAATTTTAAACGTTTCATATTTTTTTAATTTATGGAGTTAGTAAATATTTTGGTTGATTGTATTTATAACAAGCTTTGAATTAGTTTGTTTATGAATAGGATGGTTTTAAGATTTTCAACTGGTTATTCTGGTTCGTAATTCTTAGAATATTCTTTTGAATTTGTACTATTTATTCAAATCAATCGTTATTGAATTTACTGTAGCAATAGTTTGTTTTGATTTGAAAAATTCAATTTGGGAACAACACAAAATTTCAGTATATTTGCAAGTTAAAGATTAAAAAAATAAACATCAACAAGTAGTATTGAATGATTGACTATATTAAAGGCGAAATAACCGAACTTACACCGGCTTACGTTGTCATCGAAACGGCCGGAATAGGTTATTTTATTCATATAACGCTTCCTACTTTTTCGTTTTTAGGTGAGCAAACTTCGGTAAAACTATTTGTATATGAGGCAATTCGTGAAGATGCACATGTGCTTTACGGTTTCCGGCTTCAAAGCGAACGCCACTTGTTTTTGTTGTTAATTTCGGTTTCCGGAATTGGTGCAAATACCGCCCGAATGATTATGTCGTCTTATTCGGCTCAAGAAATTCAGGAAATGATTGCTTCGGGCAATGTCTCGGCATTAAATGCCATCAAAGGAATCGGAACAAAAACAGCTCAGCGTATTATTGTCGACTTAAAAGATAAAATTGTAAAGGGTATTGGCGGCAGTGACGCACTTAATTTTGCTTCAAATTCCCACCATGAACAAAAAGAAGAAGCAGTTTCGGCTTTGGTTATTCTTGGATTTGCTGCTGCAGCTTCACAAAAAACGGTTGACAAGATTGTTCAGGAACAACCAACGCTTAAAGTAGAACAAGTTATAAAATTAGCACTTAAAATGATGTGATTTCAGTTATCAATTAACAGTTATCATTTGATTATGAATTATGCATTTTAAATTATGCATTATCTAAGATATTTATGATTTTTTCAAATAAAACTTTTCTTATAATTCTTTTCTGCGGCATCATTATTGGTTCGGCTTATGCTTTTGTAAGTGCCGGTCAGCATTATGAAACAGAACCTCAACCCAACGTGGAAGTTGCGCCTCCAAGTGTCCCTCCAACTGACACAGTTAAACCTGTTACGACTAGATTTCCAATCAAAAAATTCACTCAAAATACCTATGAAGAACTGAATACAAAATATCCGATGGATGCCCCAAAACCGAGTAATGTGAAATCGGTTGTGGAATACGACACCAAATCAGGTAATTACGTGTTGAGAACGTTTGTTGGAGAAACGGAGATTGCTACTCCATTTTTAATGACCGAGCAGGAATACAAAAACTTTTCCGCCAAACAGGAAATGCAAAAATACTGGCAGGAAAAAAGCAAAAAATCCAAAGTTAACAACGAAGACAAATTTTCCATTTCGGATATGAAATTCAATATCGGTCCTGCCGATAAAGTTTTTGGTCCAGGTGGAGTACAAATCAAAACACAGGGTTCCGCCGAATTAATTTTTGGATTTAAAAGTAATACCATTGATAATCCGGCACTTACTGAACGGATGCGGAAATCGAATATCTTCGATTTTAATGAAAAAATTCAGCTTAATGTAACCGGAACTGTAGGCGATAAAGTCAATTTCGGATTGAATTACAATACTGAATCGAGCTTTGATTTCGACCAGAAAATGGTTAAACTGGCTTATAAAGGAAAAGAAGACGATATCATTAAAAGTATTGAAGCCGGTAATGTCAGTATGCCGCTTACCAGTTCGCTAATAACCGGAAGTACGGCTCTTTTTGGTATTAAAACCGAATTGCAGTTTGGTAAATTGAATGTGACTGCCATTGCTTCGCAACAAGAATCACAAACGCAAACTGTAAGTTCACAAGGTGGAGCGCAAACCACCAAATTCGATATTGGAATTGATAATTACGACGAAAACCGGCATTTCTTTCTGGCGCATTATTTCCGGAATACGTATGAAAGTTCAATGAGTAAACTTCCCTATATTTCTTCGGGAATTACTATTAACAGGATCGAAGTATGGATAACTAATAAACGCGGAAACTACGATCAGGCAAGAAATATAGTGGCTTTCATGGATTTGGGTGAAAAAGATACATTAAATAATATACACTGGAAAGATTACTCAGCATTAAGTAAGGTGCCTCAAAATAATTCAAATATTCTTTATTCTGAAATTACTAAAAATCAAGTTTTTGCGGGAGTGCGGGATATTCAACAGACGAATTCAATTTTAGCAAACAATCTTAAACAATTCGGTATAAACGGAGGTGAAGATTATGAAAAAATTGAAAGTGCCCGAAAACTGGAACCATCCGAATACACGGTTAATAATACGCTGGGAATAATTTCGTTACGCAACGCATTAAATCCGGATGAAGTGCTGGGTGTTGCTTTTGAATATACGTATGCCGGTCAGGTTTATCAGGTTGGTGAATTTTCGACTGATGCGGTTACTGTTCCTCAGGCGTTGATTATAAAATTATTGAAGGGAACAACACAATCACCTCAATTGGCTTCGTGGGATTTGATGATGAAAAATGTGTATAGTCTGGGTGCGCTTCAAATTCAGCCCGATAAGTTTATATTAAATATCGTGTACCGAAATGATTCTGTTGGAACTGATTTGCAATATATTACAGAAGGGAAAATTAAAAATAAATTACTGCTTCGGGTCATGAATCTGGATAATCTGGATTCAAAAAACCAGCCGACTAAGAATGCTGCTGGGGAAGCTGGAGATGGAAAATTTGATTACATAGAAGGCATAACAGCCATTTCAAATACCGGCCGAATCATTTTCCCGGTGCTCGAGCCATTTGGATCGCATTTAAAGGAAATGTTTGGTGTGAAGGACTCGACGTTGGCTAAAAAATATATTTATCAGGAATTATATGATTCAACATTGGTTGTTGCTCAGGAATTCAGCGAGAAAAATAAATTCCATCTGGTAGGGGAATATAAAGCATCTTCAGGTTCTGAAATCCGGTTGAATGCCATGAATGTGCCCCGTGGTTCTGTTACAGTAACTGCCGGTGGCGTAACATTGGTTGAAAACAGAGATTACACGGTGGATTACACGATGGGAACCGTAACCATCATCAATACATCCTTGATGGAATCAGGAACAAAAATTGATGTAAAACTGGAGAATCAATCTATGTTCAGCATGCAGCGTAAAACCTTGTTAGGTACGCATTTGGAATATAAATTTGATAAAGATTTCAGTTTGGGCGGAACCATTATGCATCTTTCTGAAATGCCATTGACAACCAAAGTAAATACCGGAAACGAACCCATATCCAATACAATTTGGGGATTGAATACTTCGTGGCGTACTGAATCGCAATGGCTGACAAATGTAATAAATAAAATTCCGTTTGTAAATGCCATAAAACCTTCAACCATAGCTTTAAATGCTGAGTTTGCACAATTAATTCCGGGGCATTCAAGTGTGGTTAGCTCAGCCGGGTTGGCTTATATAGATGATTTTGAATCTACTCAAACTACCATTGATATTCATTATCCGTCAAACTGGTATTTAGCCAGCACGCCATATAATTCTGCTTCCAATTCTTTTTTCCCCGAAGCAGCTTTAAGCAACGATATCAATTATGGTAAAAACAGAGCTTTGTTTGCCTGGTATTATGTGGATCCGATTTTGAATGGTGAAAGTCGTTCTACACCCGATTATATTCGAAACAACCCCGATGCACAATCAAATCATTTGACACGAGACGTGATGGTGCCGGAAATTTTTCCAAACAAACAAACGCTGGCTACTCAAACGTCCCGTATGACTATTTTAAATCTGTCGTTTTATCCAACCGAACGCGGACCGTATAATCTGGATGTTGCCGGTATGAATCCCGATGGAACATTGAACAATCCAACCAAACGATGGGGTGGGATTATGCGGAAACTGGATGCCACTGATTTTGAAACTTCTAACATCGAATACATCGAATTTTGGATGATGGATCCGTATATCAATGGCGGAATGACAACCGATAAAAGCGGTGATTTATATTTCAATTTAGGCGATATAAGTGAAGACATACTGAAAGATGGGAAAAAATTCTTTGAAAACGGTTTGCCGACAGATGGCGATCCTACCAAAACTGAATCAACCGTCTGGGGACGCATTCCTAAAACTCAATCGACTGTTACAGCATTTGACAATACACCTGGAGCCCGTAAATATCAGGATGTTGGATTAGATGGATTGTTAAACACGGATGAATTTTTATTTCCGACATATAGCGATTATATGAGTGGTGTGAAAGCAAAAGTAAGTCCGGATGAACTTCAAAAAATGCAAGACGATCCATTTTCACCCTTAAATGACCCTGCCGGCGATAATTACCATTTTTATCGTGGAACGGATTATGACACAAAACAACTTGATATTTTAAGTCGCTATAAACATTATAACGGTGTTGAAGGTAATTCACCGGATGCAAGCACAGTTGTAGAAAGTTATCCGACTTCTGCAACTTCATTACCTGATGGTGAAGATATTAATGGTGATAATACCATGAATGAATATGAAAAATACTATCAGTATCATGTTCGTATCAATTCGGGGGCTATGAAAATAGGTTCGAACTATATTACCGATGCTATCACATCACAAGTTCAACTTAAAAATGGCAAAACAGAGCCGGTAACCTGGTATCAGTTTAAAATTCCTATCCGCCAATATGATGATAAAATTGGAAGCATTCGAAATTTTAAATCCATTCGGTTTATACGAATGTTTATGACCAATTTCGAAAAAGAAGCCCATTTACGTCTTGCAACTCTCGATTTGGTTCGTGGTGAATGGCGTGGATTTAATAAACCACTTTATGCGAGCACCATAGTGCCGAGTTCGGAAGGAAAGTTAGATATACAATCTGTTAATATCGAAGAAAATGCCAGTAAATCGCCGGTAAATTATGTTTTGCCTCCTGGAATTAGCCGTGAAACTGATCCCGGTCAACCGCAGTTGTTGCAACAAAACGAACAATCAATGGTATTGCGTGTCACCGATTTGGCACCCGCTGATGCTCGTGGAGTTTATAAAAATACTTCTTATGATATGCGCCAGTATAAACGTCTCCAAATGTTTGTACATGCCGAGAAAATGACCGATGATCAATACAATCTGAAAGATTATGAATTGACTTGTTTTGTTCGTATTGGTTCGGATATGGTGAATAACTATTACGAATATGAAATCCCCTTGCGTTTAACTCCTGCCGGTATTTATATTGGTGAAAAACTGTCAGATCAACAAACGGTTTGGTATCCAGAGAATATGTTCGATTTTTCGTTCGACGCTCTTACCAATGCCAAATTGAAACGGAATAAAGCGAAACAAAGCGGAACAAGTAATGTGTCAAATCTGATTCCTTATATTGTTTATGATCCTGATAAACCATTGAATAAAATTTCTATTGTGGGAAATCCATCCATTTCCGATGTTGAGAATATTATGATTGGAATCCGAAATGGAAGTAATTCAACGAAATCGGGCGAAATTTGGGTAAATGAATTACGCATGTCACAATTCGATGAATCAGGTGGTTGGGCTGCGATGGGTAATCTGGCTGTAGGATTGTCGGATATCGGAACTGTAAACTTCTCGGGACGGGTTGAAACTGCCGGTTATGGTGGTATTGAAAGTAATGTTATGACCCGACGAAATGATAATTTGTACCAGATGAATTTCTCAACGGCTTTGGAACTTGGACGTTTTCTGCCCGAACAAACCAAGTTGAAAATACCGGCTTATTTCTCGATAACAAACGAAACGGTTTCACCAAAATATAATCCATTGGATCAGGATGTTAAGCTCTCGGATGCCTTGAATAATGCCAATAGTCAGGCTCAACGCGATACGTTGAATTTGATTTCGCAAACGGTAAATACGACCAAAAGTTTTAATATTACCGGTGCGAAAGTGAATATAAGAAGCAAAACGCCACAGCTTTACGATCCGGCAAACCTCACTTTTACGTATGCTTACAATGAAACAAATCAGCATAGTTCTGAAATTGAACAAAATCTGATAAAAGCTGAACGTGCAGCCATTGATTATAGTTTTTCGTTTAATCCGCAGCCATTTGAACCATTCAAAAATGTGAAAGCGCTTGATAATCCGATTTTTAAGATTATCAAAGATTTCAATTTCAATTATATGCCTAATTCGCTGAGTTTTAATACCAATATGAACCGGCAATATTCACAGGTTAAATTACGCGATTTGAATGCCATTACAACCGGTATTAGTACCAATAATCTGGATTTGACTTCGAGTAAGGATTTTATGTGGAATCGTCAATTCGATATTAAATACGATTTGAGTCGTGCTATAAAATTCTCGTTTCAAACGGCTATGAATTCAAATATTGCCGAACCTTATAATACGCCTGAAATTGGAAAACAATATTATGAAGTTTGGCGGGATTCGGTTTGGTCGAATATCAAAAAGCTTGGGACGCCGTATACGTACCAGCAGGTTTTTTCGGCTTCCTGGAACTTACCTATCAATAAATTACCGCTTTTGGATTGGGTGAATGCAACAGCTTCATACAATTCAACCTATAACTGGAATAGAATGGCGCAGATGCAGGGTGGAACACAACCCGGAAATATTGCAACCAGCATGGGAGCGTGGCAGTTTGACGGACAATTAAATTTTGAAAATCTATATAACAAATCGAAATATCTGAAATCTGTTAACCAGCGATTTATGTCACGATCAAATCAGCCAAAAATCAAATTTCAACCAAAAACCTACAGTCAAAAAGTAAATCTTGAAAAAAATAAATTAATTACTGTCAATCACCGACTTGGAAGTGATAAATTGAGATTTTCGGCAGTTGATAAAAATGGAAAATCGCTTACTTTATTGTACAAAACGAAGAATGCAACCACCATTGAAATAACACCTAACATTTCTGTCGACAGTGTTCAGCTTACATTGGTATCAATGGATCCGAACGAGCAAAATACGGCTAAATCTACTGTTGATTTTGTATTCCGGACTTTAATGATGGTTCGTCGTGCTTCAATTACATATCGCGAGTCGAATAGTATGGTTTTACCCGGATTTTTACCGGATGCCGGATTTCTTGGGCAGCAAAATAATAATGGCTCTTTTGCTCCGGGATATGGATTTACGTTTGGAATTATTGATAAAAACGCTATTCAGAATGCCATGGATAATGGTTGGTTGTCAAATAATGATTCGATTATATCTCCGGCTACTACTGCATTTACTTCCGATTTGGATATAAAAGCCAGCATTGAACCGATTGCCGGATTTAAAATTGATTTGAATGCAAAACGATACATGGCATCTAATACTTCTATTCAATATAAATTTGAAGGAATGCCCAAAACGTTCAACGGAAGTTATAATATTACACTTATGGCTTTGGCAACTGCATTCAAAACTACGGGAACAGCACAACAAAACTACAGTTCCGAACTTTTCAGTACATTATTGGCTAACAGACAAGTTATTGCTAATCGGTTAAACGGTCAATATGCCGGAACCCGTTATCCAAACAGCGGATTCCTGAAAGGCAGTACGGTTGCCAATTCAGATTTTAATTCCGGTTTGGGTTCTTATGGATTAAATTCAGCCGATGTGTTGATTCCTGCATTTTTGGCGGCTTATACCGGCCGGGATGTAAATACGGTGGATACCAACCCATTCCTTTCAATTTTGAGTATTTTGCCAAACTGGCGAATAAGTTACGATGGATTGTCAAATATCGATTGGATTAAAGATAAGTTTAAATCAGTAAGTCTGACTCATGCCTACACTTGCCGCTACAGCATTGGTTCTTACACTTCGTATTCAACCTGGGTAGCTATGGGACCCGATAACAATGCTTTGGGTTATGTGCGTGATGTTCAGAGTAATAATCCGATTCCTTCTTCGCCGTATGACATTAGTGATGTTTCAATTAATGAGCAATTCAGTCCGCTTATCGGTATAAATGTTGCCATGAACAATAGCATGACGGGTAAACTTGAATATAAAAAACAACGAAATTTGGTGTTGAATTTATCGAGTACTCAATTAATTGAATCGGCAACTGATGAGTTTGTGGTTGGCCTTGGCTATATTCTGAAAGATTTTGATGTTATTCTGAAACTGAAATCAGACACACAGACCAAGGTGAAGAACGATTTAAAATTAAGTGCCGATTTGTCCTACAAAGATATTAAAACCTTGTTGCGTAAAGTGGAAGAAAATATCACGCAAGCTTCGAGCGGAAATAAGTTATTTACCCTGAAAATCATTGCTGATTACGTGTTTAGTTCAAAAGTAAATATTCAGTTATTCTACGATAAACAGATGAGTACACCACTCATTTCATCGTCTTATCCGGTTTCTTCTTCCAACTTTGGGGTTAGTTTTAAGTTTATGCTGACACGTTAAATTGTCGATTTCAAAACATTTTAGGGATCATTCTGTTAGAAGAGAGATAAAAATAATTT
This sequence comes from Paludibacter sp., assembly GCA_017882285.1. Lineage (GTDB taxonomy): Bacteria > Bacteroidota > Bacteroidia > Bacteroidales > Paludibacteraceae > Paludibacter. The sequence goes on from JADGPS010000055.1 coordinate 10,702, forward strand.
ATATGATAAAAAAAATCAGTCTGATAGTTGCGATTTTTCTTGTCGCAACTACTTCTTTCGGTCAGATTTTCGAGCCGATAAAGTGGAGTTTTAAATTAAAAAATACAAGCGCAACTACCGCAGATATTAGTATTCAGGCTAATATTGATGAAGGTTGGCATTTGTATGGTCTTAACCTTCCAAAAGATGGTCCTCATCCAACTTCTGTAGTTTTTGAAAGTATTGAAAATGCTACTAAAGTCGGGGATTTGAAAGCTCCATCGAAATTACAAAAACAATTTGATGCCAATTTTAATATGGAATTGAATTGGTATACTGATAATGCCGTTTTTATTCAGAAAATCAAATTTACGGATGCTTCAAATGTCAAAGTAATAGGATATGTGGAATTTATGGCATGTAACGATCAAAGCTGTCTGCCTCCCAATAAAAAACCCTTCACACTTGGATCTTCTGCCTCTGCTTCATCAATAAATGCTCCAAAAATCGTTTCAAACATTGAAAAATTAGATTACTGGACACCGGTAATTGATGAGCTGAAAAGCTTTGGAAATTCCGCAGGTACATCTGATAATACCGGTTTATGGTACATTTTTGCTATGGGTTTGTTGTATGGCTTGCTGGCATTAGTGACGCCTTGTGTGTGGCCGATCATTCCCATGACGGTCAGTTTTTTTCTGAAGCGTTCCGAGAATAAAAAAAAAGGACAGCGTGACGCCATTTTGTACGGTTTATCCATCATCTTTATTTACGTCGTTTTAGGATTTCTCATTACGCTTATTTTTGGCGCAAGTGCTTTGAACAGTTTATCCACAAGTGCAGTTTTCAACCTGATTTTCTTTACCATACTCATTGTTTTTGCGGTTTCATTCTTTGGAGCTTTCGAAATAACACTGCCTTCATCGTGGACCACAAAACTTGATGCAAAAGCTGATTCAACAGTTGGAATTGTCAGTATTTTATTCATGGCATTCACCCTGGTTCTGGTTTCATTTTCGTGTACAGGGCCGTTAGTAGGAACTTTATTGGTTCAGGTTGCCGGAAATAATTCAATTGTTGCTCCGGTAGTTGGAATGACCGGTTTTGCAGTTGCATTATCCATTCCGTTCAGTCTCTTTGCACTTTTCCCATCGTGGCTTAAAACCTTACCGAAATCAGGTGGTTGGCTTAATTCGGTAAAAGTAGTATTGGCTTTTTTGGAACTCGCCTTAGCACTTAAATTCCTTTCTGTTGCCGATCTGGCTTATGGTTGGCGCATTCTGGACCGAGAAGTTTTTCTGGCTGTCTGGATTGTTATTTTTGCTTTGCTGGGCTTTTATTTGTTGGGAAAATTGCGTTTTCCACATGACAATGAATCAAAACATACAACCGTTTTGGGCGTGTTTTTAGCCATTGTGTCCTTTGCTTTTTCTGTTTATATGATTCCCGGTTTATGGGGCGCGCCGCTTAAAGCCATCAGTGCTTTTGCGCCACCGCTTTACACACAGGATTTCAATTTATATAACGATGATGTGCATCCCGCTTTTACCGACTATGATCTCGGAATGGCTTTTGCAGCTGAAAAGAAAATCCCTGTTGTAGTTGATTTTTCGGGTTTTGGTTGTGTGAATTGCCGTAAAATGGAAGCTTCCGTTTGGACAGATCCAACAGTGAAAGAGTTGCTGAAAAAGGATTTTGTTTTGATTTCATTGTTTGTGGATGATAAAACCAATCTTTCAAAATCCTATCAGATGCAGGAAAATGGACGCACTACAACCATAGAAACTGTTGGAGATAAATGGAGTTATTTGCAGCGTTCTAAATTTGGAGCCAATGCGCAACCGTTTTATGTTATGCTTGACAACAATGGAAAACCGTTGAATAAACCCTTCACTTTCGATGAAAATCCGGCTAACTTTGTAAAATGGCTGAAAGTAGTTCATAATTGACAGTTGATAATTCATAATTGATAGGTGTTTTTAAAAATTAATAATTTACTCATAGAGTCTTCTAGCTCTCAAGCACAAACTATCAACTGACAACTTTCCACTAATCTCTGCCATTTTGCCACCCGATTTCTGCCAAAAACGGAATTCGGGTGTTTTGGCAAAATTATTGATGATTGACCTGTAAAACCAATAATGAGGGAATGCTTATAAAATTTAAACTTACAATATGAAAAAACAAAAACATACTGACGAAAATCCCCAAATAAATGAAAGGTATGAAAATTGTGAAACAACACAAGCACACGAACCCCCAGAAACTACTGAGGAAGCTGCCGAACAGATTGTGGATGAAATGGAAGTCATGGCACAAAAATGTGTTGAACTGAACGATAAAAATCTGCGTTTGATGGCCGAGTTTGATAATTATCGCAAACGAACCATAAAAGAACGGTTGGATTTATTGAAAACAGCCAGTGAAAGTGTTTTGGTGGATATGCTTCCGTTGATTGACGATTTTGAACGTGGATTGCAAGCCATGGAAACATCAGAAGACGTAGTGGCAGTAAAAGAAGGAATTGGTTTGATTTATTCAAAGTTTATCGCTTTTCTGCTTCAAAATGGAGTAAAAGCAATTCCAACCGAAAATCAGACATTTGATACTGAATTCCACGAAGCAATAATCACTTTCCCGGCACCAACTGAAGAACAAAAAGGAAAGATTATCGACTGTGTTTCGAAAGGGTACACTTTGAATGAGAAAGTAATTCGATTTTCGAAAGTGGTCGTTGGTGAGTGAATTCAGTTAACAGTTGATAGTGTGTAGATATTAATTTCATTCTTACATTCTTACATTTTTTCATTATCAAATTACCACATTATCCCATTAAATATATGTCCAAAAGAGATTACTACGAAATACTGGAAGTTTCCAAATCGGCTTCGGCTGCCGAAATAAAAAAGGCGTACCGCAAGAAAGCTATACAGTTCCATCCCGATAAAAATCCGGGTGATAAGGCATCAGAAGAAAAGTTTAAAGAAGCTGCTGAGGCGTATGAAGTGCTAAGTGATCCCGATAAACGTCAACGTTACGATCAATACGGACATGCAGGAGTAGGCAGTGCTGCCGGAGGAGGATTTGGCGGTGCAAGTATGAATATGGAAGATATTTTCTCTCAATTCGGTAATATCTTTGGCGGACATTTTGGCGGATTTGGAGGATTTGGCGGAAGTCAGCGTGGTGGCGGTCAACGGGTACGTCGTGGTTCCGATTTACGTGTGAAAGTGAAATTGACATTGTCCGAAATTGCAACCGGAGTTGAAAAGAAAATTAAGGTAAAAAAATACGTTTCCTGTTCACATTGTAATGGTACGGGTGGTGCTCACGGCTCGTCCACTACTACTTGTACAACCTGTAACGGTCAGGGACGCGTAACCCGACTTCAGCAAACCATTTTGGGTCAAATGCAAACAGCTGTCGAATGTCCGACATGCGGAGGCGACGGAAAGATCATCAAGGAAAAATGTACGCATTGCAGTGGCGAAGGCATTGTGCGTGAAGATGAAATAATCACCATCAACATTCCGGCCGGCGTAATGGAAGGTATGCAACTGTCGGTGAGCGGCAAAGGGAATTCAGCACGAAGGGGCGGAGTGAACGGTGATTTGTTAGTGTTGGTCGAAGAGGAAGCGCATCCCGAACTCATTCGTGACGAAAATGATTTAATTTATAACTTGCTGTTAACCGTTCCGATGGCAACTTTGGGAGGTTCGGTGGAAGTACCTACGGTGGAAGGGAAAGTCAAGGTAACCATTGCTCCGGGCACTCAACCCGGCAAAGTGTTACGTCTTCGTGGTAAAGGATTACCCAGTGTAAACCGTTACGGAACAGGTGATTTATTGGTGAATATCGGCGTTTATATCCCCGAGAACCTGAATAAAGAAGAAAAAGCATCTATTGAAAAACTGAGCAAATCGGATAATGTAAAACCCAATGCTACAGCATCACGCAATTTCTTTGCACATTTCCGGAATATGTTTGAATAACATTTTACTCAGAAAAATGAAAAGCCCAAATCAGTAACGATCAGGGCTTTTCATATATTATAGGATTGATTTTTAGATATTTTCGTCAATCAGATTGATTTTTTGTTCAATCAGTTTGCTTTCTTCTCTCAGGGCTTCAATTTTATGTTCCATTTCTTTAATCAGCCCACCGCCATTTTTTGAGTTCGAAGTGAAAAAACCGATATTATTCTCGTAAGTGGCAATTTCCGATTTCAAATGTTCGTAGGCTCGTACCAGTTTTTCTCGTTCGCGGTACATTTTGTTTTCGCCTTTTCCGCTCATGTCCTTCAAATTGCTGCGGAAAGATTCCAAACGACGATTCGAATTATCAACATTCAGGGTTTCGAATTGCTTGTCGACAGCATCACGATATTCTTTGTAAATTTTGTCTTTTTCTTTGAAAGGAACATGTCCAATTGTGCTCCATTCTGCCATCAATGTTCGAAAAGTGGTAAGGGATTCTGCTGAATTGTCCGTTTTTTCGAAAGCGGCAATTTTTGCAATAAGCTCTTTCTTTTTTGCCAGATTTTCACCTTCCACGCTGCGATGTCCTGAGGAATTTTTGTTTTTTTGTTCGAAGAAATAATCACATGAGGCAATAAAGCGTTTCCACAATTCGTCAGAGTGTTTTTTAGCTACCGGTCCGATTGTTTTCCATTCTTTTTGTAGTTGAATCAATTTGTCGCCGGTTTCTTTCCATTCAATGCTGTCTTTCAATGCTTCGGCCTGTTGACAAAGATCTTTTTTCTTTTCTCCATTTTGGTTCAACAAATTTTTGGTTTCTTTGTAAAATTCAGCTTTAGCTGAAAAAAAAGCATCACAAGCTTTGCGGTAGCGGTCAAAAATTTTTTGATTTACTTTGCGTGGTGCAAACCCGATTGTACGCCATTCTTCCTGCCATGCCAAAACGGTTTTAGTAGCATCGTCCCATGCTTTATAATTATTCAGTGAACTAAAATCGAATGCCTCAATTTTCTCACATAAAGACTTTTTTACTTCATAATTTTCATCTTCAAACTTCCGAATAGAATCAAAATAAGATTGATGTTTTTTATTGATAGCTGTAGAAGCTTCTTTGAATCGTGTCCAGATTTGTTCACGGATTTCGCGAGCTACCGGTCCTAATTCATGCCATTCTTCGTGGAGTTTTTGCAATTGTTGGAAAGCTGAAATAACATCTTTGTCGTTAGCAAGTTTTTCGGCAGCTTCACAAAGTAAAGTTTTAGATTCCAGGTTTTTCTTGAAATCATATTCACGAAGTTCGTTATTTATTTTGATTAAATCCCAAAACGATTCCTGATAAAGATTATATTGCTTCCAAAGTTCAGTTGAAGCAGTTTGAGGAACCTGTCCGATAGATTTCCATTTTAGTTGTAAGTTGCGGAATTCATTTATATGTGTTGAAACGTCGTCGTTGCTGTCCACTAACACTTTCATTTGTTCCAGAATGTGTTGTTTTTGAATCAGGTTCGTTTCTTTTTCCTTTTCAAGTTTAGCCATCAACGAAGCTTTCTTGGCACGGAATGTATTCAAAAGTGATTTGAAAGATTCTTCCAGTTCGTCTTTTGGTGCTATATATTCAGTTTCTTCACCATTTTCTTCAATAAAATCTTTCTTTAGTTCTTCAATTTCAACTTTTGTTTTTTTATAAAACAATTGTTTGATAACTTCCACCTCATCTTTAACAACATCCACTTCTTTGTCGATTAGCAGCTTAAGCGCATCAATCAATTCCCTTCTTGAGCTGGCGCCATAATCGGGTGTGGTTGATTTTACTTTTTCAGGTTGTTCTACGACGACAGGTTCCAAGCTTACTTCAGGAGTTTCAGTTGTTACATGTTCGATAATTTCTTTTGTAACTTCTTTAACTTTAGGCGTTTTTTCAACTTTAGGAGTTTTCGCTACTTTAGGTGTTTTTTCTACTTTAGAAGTTTTTTCTACTTTAGGAGTTTTCGCTACTTTAGGCGTTTTCGCTTTTAATGTAACTTCTGCCGGTTCAATAACTTCTGCCGGTTCAATAACTTCAGTCAGTTCAGTAACTTCAATCGGTTCAATAACTTCTGCAATTTCGATCACTTCTGTTTTTTCAGTAACTTCGCTTGGTACGATTTCAGGATCCTTGTTTAAATCAAGTGGGTTCATTTTCAATGTTTTTTTATAATTTAGCTGTTGCATTTCTGCAAAAAGTTCACAATTCCAAATGGCTAAAAATTTATCAGCCACAAAAATAGGTATATTTTTTTAAATAATGTTATTAAAACAGAAAATTTATTTTGTAATAACAACCATTCAACGAATTAACCCATTAACTAATCAACTAATTCCCTGTGAAAAATATATGTGTTGGCTTGTTGCGCCGGATTAATCTGAATATCGTTAATACTGACATGTGCCGGCCGGGTAACTATAAATTCAAGAGCATCGGCAATATCCTCGGCATTTAGCGGAATCAAACCGGCATAAACAGCTTTTGCTTTTTCTTCATCGCCATGATAACGCACAATTGAAAATTCAGTTTCGGCCATTCCGGGAGAAATTGAACTGACTTTGATTCCGTGATGTATTAAATCAATGCGCAACCCTTTTGTAATGGCATTTACAGCATACTTCGAAGCACAATACACGCTTCCATTTGGGTATACCTCAATTCCGGCCAGCGACGAAATGTTGATGATATGTCCCGATTGCTTTGCAATCATTCCGGGAACTATCAATTTTGTCATATAAAGCAATCCTTTTACATTGGTGTCAATCATTTGGTCGTAATCTGCTAAATCGCTTTCCTGAAAAGGAGAAGATCCGGCTGCTAAACCGGCATTATTGACTAACAAATCAATTTTTTTGAAGTTTTCAGGTAAAGATTCCAGTGCTTTTGTACAGGCTTCATTATCACGCACATCAAAACAAAGTGACAAAACATCAATTGTAAAATCGGAACGCAATTGTTTTGTCAATTCATTCAAACGCTCTGCCCGACGACCTGTTACGATAAGATTATAACCTAATTTGGCCAAACGTAAAGCAATGGCTCGTCCAAAACCTGATGTTGCTCCTGTAATTAATGCGGTTTTCATAAAATGTTAATTATGCTAATTTTAAACGAATTATTTTAATGTTTTCAGTAATATATCTTGTATCTTGACTCTTGGTTCTTGGCTCTATTCTACCAACTACTATCAACTATTCTTCTTTCCCTTTCACATACTTCAAATCATGTCCCATGCGGGTTTTCTTGGTTTGCATGTAAAATTCGTTATGTTGATTTGGCGCAACTTCGATGGGTACATTTTCAACAATTGACAGACCATAAGCTTCCAATCCAATACGTTTCACCGGATTGTTACTCAGCAAACGGATTTTAGTAACCCCAATTTCGCGTAAAATTTGAGCTCCAACGCCATAATCTCTTTCGTCGGCGTTAAAACCGAGATGTAGATTCGCATCAACTGTATCCATTCCTTCTTCCTGCAATTTATAAGCTTTTATTTTGTTCATTAAACCGATACCCCGACCTTCCTGATTCATATATACAATCACGCCTTTTCCTTCTTTCTCAATTAGTTGCATGGCTTTGTGAAGTTGATCACCACACTCGCAACGCATAGAACCAAAAATATCACCGGTAGCACAGGATGAATGAACACGTACCAAAATTGGCTCGTCGCTTTTCCATTCCCCTTTAATGAGTGCAACATGCTCCATTCCATTTGAAATCTGGCGAAACGGAATAAGTTTAAAATTGCCGTATTTAGTCGGCATATTCACTTTTTCGCCTTTTTCAACTAACGATTCGGTTACAAGTCGGTAAGCAATCAAATCTTTAATTGTAATTATCTTTAAATCAAATTTATCAGCAATTTCCATTAATTCGGGTAAACGAGCCATTGTTCCGTCTTCGTTCATTATTTCGATTAATGCACCGGCAGGATACAATCCCGCTAATCGTGTTAAATCAACTGCTGCTTCAGTATGTCCGGCACGACGCAAAACCCCTTTTGTACGTGAACGAAGAGGAAAAACATGACCGGGACGCCCAAAAGTGTCAGGTTTTGAATCAGGATCGGCAAGTGCTCTGAAAGTAGCTGCACGATCGGCTGCTGAAACGCCTGTAGTGCAACCATCGAGTTTGTCAATGCTCACGGTAAATGGTGTGGAATGAATAGACGTATTTTTCATAACCTGCATTTCCAAATCCAGTTCATCACAACGTTCTTCGGTTATTGGCGCACAAACCACGCCACGCCCATGAGTAATCATAAAGTTAATCATATCGGGAGTCATTTTTTCGGCTGCACAGATAAAATCGCCTTCATTTTCGCGATCTTCGTCATCAACTACAATAACAAATTTTCCTTCTCTGATATCAATCAGCGCTTCTTCAATCGTATTTAATGTTGATTTCATTTGGTTCTAATTTTATTTTTGAAGATCTATTTAACTTCATGCCAAAATAATCAAGACTATTTTGGTATAATCGCTTCATAATGAATCCATCAATTTGTTATGTTCATAATGGAATTAAATCTTTGTTTTACGACATTCCAGATTTTAATATATTGTTCAGGATTTAATAATGTGGCATCAACAATGGCTTTGTAGGTAATAAAAATTCCGATTGGTAAAAGAACCCCTGAGCTAAGCCACATGCCTTCGAATGTGGGCCATAATGACTCGCGGGCCATTTTATATCCGGTATTATCGATAATATAGTAAAAAATAAACATGAGAACAGAAATAACAACCGGCATACCTAATCCGCCTTTGCGGATAATGGCACCAAGGGGTGCACCGATAAAGAAAAAAATCAAACAAGCAAATGAAAGTGTAAATTTGCGGTGTCTTTCAATTTCATGACGTGTCACGTAACTCACCGGTTCATTCAACAACACTTTATTATATTGAATCAAATCTTTCATTGATTTGGCATGCTCAAGAGCTGATTTACTGACTTTAACCATCGATTCCTGATTCAACGACAGAAATAACGAATCGGGATTTAATTCGGTTTTATTCAAATTTAAGCTGTCATTTAGTTTAGTTCCGGGAATTAACTCTCTTCCAAGATAATGACTTTGAATAATTTCTCTGGCTTGTTGCAATTTTCTTGAATCGGCAATTTTTGAAACCGAATCTATGGATTGAGTAAGTTGTTTGAAGTTTTTGCTAACGTGTTGATCATGAAGTAATGATTCGTCAAAGCGATTAAATTTTGTGTCAAAATCAAGTAATATTTCTTTTGTTTTGAAAGTTTCCCGCCTATAGGGAATACTTGATGAGGAATTGCTGATACGTTGATTTTTTAAGTTTTCAAAACTTTCGCCATCGTAAAGTGAAAGCAATATATATTTATTGTCTTCGGTAAATTGCACACGACCGGAATCGGAAACCATCACCGTTGCATTTTCAAAACCTCCCGAGAAATCGTAAATCATTAAATCTTTGAGCAAATGCTTTTCTTTTCCTCTGACATAGATATTTATGCCATTAATTCCGGAATAAAATTCACCAACCGGAATATCAAATTCGGGTGATTTTTGTCGAAGAGAAAATATTAATGTCCACAATTTAGTTTGTGAAATAGGTAAAACATCATTCGAAAAATAAAATGCGCCCACACAAACCAACGATATAAAGATAATTAGCGGTCTAATGATTCGAAAAAGTGAAATACCGGCTGCTTTCATAGCCGTGAGTTCAAAACTTTCGCCCAATTCTCCAAAAGTCATTATCGAAGCCAATAATATAGCCAAAGGCAAAGCCATGGGTATCAATGAGAAAGTGGCATAAACAAAGAATTCAGCTAAAACCGACCACCCTATGCCTTTACCAACTAATTCAACAACATGTTTCCACAAAAACTGCATAAGTAAAATAAATATGCAGATAAGAAAAGTCATCAAAAACAGCGTGAAAAAGCGTTTGAATATATAAGAATCGATTTTTTTAAATTTAAACATGCCTCTGTTTTTTTGAACAACAAAATTACTGCAAAAAGTTCAATAATCAAGTATTTGAATGTCGAATTTAGTTTAACAAAATAATATATTGTTTAAAACTAATATTTAA
>JADGPS010000056.1 GCA_017882285.1 Paludibacter sp.
TACAGGAACAAATCAATAATAGACCAAGAAAAAGATTCAATTACGAATCACCAAATTTTATGTTTAATCAAAAAGTTGCATTTTCAACTTGAATCTTGCTATAAATCAATAGAAAAATAAACAAATTAATACTAACTAAGTTCCCCTTGGGGGGCTAGGGGTAATTATGAACAACAATCTCTTACAATTAAAACAAGAACTCAAAGAAGAGTTGAGTCACAATATCCTTCCGTTTTGGATGGAAAAGATGGTGGACAAAATACATGGTGGTTATTATGGTCAAATGACCGGAAAAAATCAATTAGTTCCGGATGCTCCGAAAGGTGGAATTTTAAACGCCCGTATTTTATGGAGTTTTTCATCAGCGGCTTTATACTTTAAAAATAAGCTTTACGTAGAATATGCCAAGCGGGCAAAAGAGTATCTTTTCAAATATTTTTTTGATGCGGAGAATGGCGGAACCTATTGGATGCTTCACGCCGATGGAACACCTGCCGACACAAAAAAACAAATTTACAGTCAGGCATTTTTTATTTATGCATTGGTTGAATATTATCGTGTTACGGGCGATAAAGAATGCCTCGATAAAGCTATTGAGTTATTTAATTTAATTGAAAAGCATAGTTTCGATGGAGAACTGAATGGGTATTTCGAAGCATATAGCCGCGATTGGGTTTTGTTAAAGGATTTACGCTTGAGCGAAAAAGATGCCAACGAAAAGAAAACCATGAATACACACTTGCATATTCTGGAAGCTTATACTAATTTGTATCGGGTTTGGAAGGATGACAGACTAAAAAGGCAGCTTAAAAATCTGATAGGAATATTCCTTGATAAAATTATTAACCCGGAAACACATCATTTAGATTTATTTTTTGATGAAAATTGGGTTTGCAAATCGACCTTATATTCTTATGGACATGATATTGAATCGGTCTGGTTGCTCGACGAAGCAGCCGTTGTGTTGGGTGAAGCTGCGTTATTGAAAAGAGTCCGTGCACGGGTAATAAAAGTGGCCGATGCTGCTGCCGAAGGTCTGCAAGCTAACGGCTCCATTATCAACGAAAAAAATTACATAACTGGTCATACCGATGCCAATTGCGATTGGTGGCCGCAGGCCGAAGCTATGGTTGGTTTTTTCAATGTTTACGAATTATCGAAAGAGGAAGAATATGCTGAAAAAACCCTTGCCATCTGGGAATTTATCAAACAATTTATCGTCGATAAAAATGCAGGTGAATGGCATTGGTCCGTCTCGGCTACCGGCGAAATAAACGAACATGATGATAAAGCAGGTTTTTGGAAATGTCCGTATCACAACAGTCGTATGTGCCTGGAACTGATATCGAGAATTCATGAATAGTTTATTGCTTTGTCTGTTTTAGTTGGATTATATCTGAACGAAATCACATTATAATACTTAAAAAATCATACATCATGAAACACACACAAAAATTCATCCGGTTTTTACTGCTTTTTCTAATGATATCTTCCGCTACTGTTGTTTGCAAGGCAGCGAGCGGTATTGCTCCAAAAAATTCACCGGTTGCCCTGAATGGAAAACTACAGGTAATCGGTACACAATTGTCGAACGAAAAAGGGGCACCAATTGTATTGCGCGGTACAAGTTTAGGTTGGCATAATTTATGGCCACGTTTTTACAACAAAAAAGCAGTAGCCTGGCTGGCAAGCGACTGGAAATGTAATGTAATACGCGCCGCCATGGGCGTTGGTCTGGATGACAGTTATCTCGAAAACCCCGAATATGCGCTAAAATGTATGACCAATGTGATTGACGGAGCTATCGAACAGGGTATTTATGTATTGATCGATTTTCATAGCCATAAATTACACACGACCGAAGCCAAAACTTTTTTTGCGCAGATGGCTGCAAAGTATAAAAACAAACCTAACGTGATTTATGAAATTTGGAACGAACCTGATTACTATTCGTGGAAAGTAGTAAAAAATTATGCCGAAGAAGTAATTTCAACCATTCGTGCAATTGATAAGAATAATGTTATTTTGGTCGGTTCTCCTCATTGGGATCAGGATGTGGACTCTGTTGCTGGTGATCCTATTGTAGGACAAACCAATATCATGTACACCATGCACTTTTATGCCGGAACTCATAAAAAATGGTTGCGCGATCGTACCGATGCTGCAATTGCCAAAGGAATTCCGATTTTTGTTTCAGAGTGTGCCGGCATGGAAGCTTCCGGTGATGGACCTGTTAACCAAACGGAGTGGAAAGCATTTCTTGATTGGATGGAAGCAGGCAAACTGAGTTGGATTGTTTGGTCGGTATCCGATAAAAACGAAACCTGTTCGATGTTACTTCCCCGGGCATCGGCAGAAGGAAATTGGGATGATGGACTTTTGAAAAGCTGGGGTAAGGTGAGTAGAAATTCTATCCGTGAAGGAAACAAGTAAAAAAAAAAGATTAGATTGTGAGCGAATAGCTGCCGAAAATGTCAAAATTGACCAATCGGCAGCTATTTATTTATTTTTTTTGAAATAAAATGATAATTATTCATTGATAATTCGTAATATTGCTGTTCAAAAAGTATCATGATTATGCACCCAAGTAATATCTTTCGGGAAGTAACACTTTTGTCAGACGAAGATTGTTTCGTTGTTAATTCTCGTGTAAAGTCGGAATTTACATATCCTGTTCACGTCCACCCCGAATATGAATTGAATTTTATTGAAAACGGAAAATGTGCCGGTCGATTAATCGGTGATTCCATGGAGGAAATTGATGATCTTGAACTGTGTCTGATTGGTAACGAAAACCTTGGGCATGCATGGATGGACCATCACTGTCAATCGAAAGAAATACATGAAATCACCATTCATTTCTATAAAGAACTGTTGTTGGACAGTTTGTTGAAAAAAAAGCAGTTTCACTCCATAGCTCAAATGCTTGAAAGTGCGAAAAAAGGAATCGTGTTTTCACGCAAAACGATTGAATCAGTAAAAGCGGATTTATATTCTCTATCAAGCAGTGACAGAGGGTTTTACTCCGTTATCGACTTGTTGACAATTTTATACAAGCTTTCTATCGATACCGATTCCCGAATTTTATGTACTAGCACTTTTGTTAATCAGGATGATTCGTCTGAAAGCCGTCGGGTTCAAAAAGTTATAAGCTATTTGAATTGCAATTACCATAAAGAAATCCGCTTATTAGATGTTGCAAATCATGTCAACATGTCAGAAGTATCTTTTAGTCGATTTATGAAGAAGCGCACTGGGAAAAACTACATCGAATATCTGAACGATTTACGGTTGGGAATTGCTTCACGAATATTGGTTGATACCAACAAAACAGTTGTCGAGATCAGTTATGAGTGTGGTTTTAATAACTTGTCAAATTTTAATCGGATATTTAAAAAACGTAAGGGTTACACTCCCAAAGAATTTCGTGAGAATTATTCCAAAATGAGGATATTAATATAATTACTCAATACGAAAATCATTTAAAATATCAATTACTTGATTGCTATTAGTTTGAATATTAATACTTTTATAGCCGAAATTTTGATATATAATTTTGTAAAAATGGAATACTTAAAAATTGAAATGCCATGAAACATATTCTTAAAAAATCCGCTGCATGTTTGAAAAAAATCAAAGAAAATAAATTATTTAAAAAACTGACATTCTTTAGTTTAGGACTAAGTGCTACCATTTGGTTTTTAGTTCGTGTAATTCCAAAACCTTCGCGTGCTACTTATCCGTGTATGCAAGCTTCTGCGCCCATTATGTCAGCTTTTGTGCTTTATTTATTGTCCTTGGTTGGTGGAGTTACAGCTTGGATGAAAGCTAAGACTTTCATAAAAAACAGAAGATATGGTTATGCTTCTCTTTTTGCGCTTGTTGCCTTAATATGTATCACAATTTTTGCTGTACAAAATTCTGACACCCTTTATGCACAACTGAAATCGGTGGTTAATCCGCCTAAAATGATGACAGGTAAAAATGAACCTGTAGGCGCTGCAAAAGGAATTTATCCCGGAAGAGTTGTTTGGGTTCACAAACCGGGTGTTTCCAATTGGGACGAAAAAACCGGCTTTTGGTTTGAAGAAAGGTGGAACTCTCAAGAAAAGGCAAACAAGATGGTAACCGATGCACTTACCAATTTAACGGGTTTGAAAGTTGAGAAAAAGGCATGGAATCAATTGTTTTTGTACTTCAATAAATCGAAGAGTCGTGGAAATCATGGCTATATAAATTCGGAAAAAATTGCCATTAAAATCAATCAAAATAACACGTATTCTCATGAAAACAGTCCTGAAATAAATGCTTCTCCACAATTAGTTTACGCTCTGATAAAGAGTTTAGTTAACGAAGGTGGTGTACCTCAAAACAATATCACTGTTTTTGATGCAAGTCGTTTTATAACAGACTTCCTTTTCAACAAATGTCATTCTGAATTTCCAAATGTAATTTTTGTTGATAATGTTGGTGGCGATGGACGAATAAAATCAGCATACAAATCAGAAGTTATTCATTATTCAAAAAATAATGGTCGTTTGGCTCGTGGTTTAGCAACGTGCGCAACTGAAGCAGATTATTTAATTAATGTTGCCATATTAAAAGGTCATGTCGGACAAGGAGTTACACTTTGCGGTAAAAATTGGTATGGTGCCACTGACATAAATAGTGACTGGCGAAAAAATGCGCACGATAATTTTGGTCAGGACCAAAACGGAGCTTTCAAATATATGACTTTTGTAGATTATATGGGACACAAAGACCTTGGAGGAAAAACCATGTTGTATTTAATCGACGGCTTTTATGGTGCAAAAGCTGTTAATGGGCTACCGAAACCAAAATGGGAAATGAAACCATTTAATGGCAATTGGCCTTGTAGTTTATTGGCATCACAAGATCCGGTAGCCATTGATGCTGTGGCACTTGACTTTATTTCAAATGAATGGCCGGATGCAGTTGATATGAATTATGCAGATGAATATTTATTGGAAGCAGCCAAAGCAAATAACCCACCATCAGGTACAATTTACGATCCTGAAAATGACGGAACAAAATTAAATAGCCTTGGAGTATTAGAACATTGGAACAGTACTTCTGATAAACAATATAGTCGTAATCTGGGGAAGAAAACGGGTATTGAACTTGTGACCGTTAAATAAAACTGAAAAACTCACTGGGAATTAACAAAATATTATTTACAGATATCTAAATGAAAACTTCCAATTTATTATTAACTACAATGTTTTTTCTGGGATCAATGTTAAATGTAAATGCCGAAAACAATTCGCTCATCCAAAACATACAAGGCAGGAATGCTACAACTTTGAATGGTAAATGGAATTATATAATCGATCCGTACGAAACCGGTTACTACGATTATCGTTATAAACCTTATGATGAATCTCCAAACCCACCAAATGGAGCATTTTATCTCGACAAAAAACAAAAAGACAAAACCGAACTGATTGAATATTCTTTTGATAAATCTCCGTCACTTTGGGTACCCGGTGATTGGAATTCACAGGATAATAAGCTTCTTTATTACGAAGGAACTATTTGGTATCGTCGTTTGTTCGATTACAAAAAAACTTCAAATAATCGCGTTTTCGTGCATTTCGGTGCAGCTAATTACGAAAGTGATATTTACTTAAATGGGAAAAAACTTGGAAAACATATTGGTGGATTTACGCCATTTAATTATGAAATAACTGATTTGCTGAATGCTGAAGGAAATTCTTTGGTTGTAAAAGTAGACAACAAACGAAAACGTGAAGCAGTGCCCACACTCAATACCGACTGGTGGAATTACGGTGGCATTACACGTGATGTTACTTTAGTTGAAGTATCCAACACATTTATTCAGGATTATCTGGTTCAATTAAAAAAAGGAACTGAAAACGAAATTACCGGCTATATTCAATTAAACGGAACTGCCCCTCAACAGTCGGTTAAAATTGCCATTCCTGAATTGAAAATTGTTTCCGACGTGAAAACAGACTCAACCGGAAAAGCTTCTTTTACATTCAAACCGAGGAACTTAGTTCGTTGGGCACCCAGAAGCCCTAAATTATACGAGGTTGAATTATCGTGCAATGAACAAAAAATAACCGACCGAATCGGTTTCCGAACCATTGAAACTCGTGGCACCGATATTTTATTAAATGGCAAATCAATTTTTCTACGTGGCATTTGTATTCATGCAGAAAATGCACTCCGGGGCGGAAGAGCTTATTCGGATCAGGACGCTCAAATGTTGTTAAATTCGGCTAAAGAACTGAACTGCAATTATGTTCGTCTGGCTCATTATCCTCACAGCGAAAATATGATACGTTTGGCGGACGAAATGGGCATTTTGGTCTGGGAAGAAGATCCTGTTTACTGGACTATTCAGTGGGAAAATCCGGCAACGCTTTCGAATGCTTTGCAACAACTCACTGATGTAATTACGCGTGATAAAAACCGTGCCAGCGTAATCATTTGGTCTATGGCAAATGAAACTCCGGTAAGTGAAGCTCGCACTAATTTTCTGAAAAAACTTGCTGCTCATGCCCGTGAATTGGATAACAGTCGGTTGATTTCGGCAGCACTCGAAATTCACGGCAATCCTGCAAATCCTAACGAAAGAATTGTGGAAGACCCATTTGCCGACTACGTGGATATAGTCAATTTCAACGAATATGTTGGTTGGTACGATGGACTTCCAGAAAAATGTGACAATATTAGTTGGAATATTAAATACAATAAACCGGTTATGATTAGTGAGTTTGGTGCTGATGCTTTACAGGGAATGCATGGTGATAATCTGACTCGTTTTACGGAAGAATATCAGGAGGATTTATATGTTCGGACGGTAAAAATGCTGTCTAAAATTCCACAGTTCAGAGGAGTAACTCCTTGGATTTTATATGATTTCCGTTCTCCGAGGCGCTTTTTGCCTAACATTCAGGATGGTTGGAATCGCAAAGGGTTAATTAGTCAAAATGGAATCAAAAAGAAGGCATTTTTAGTACTTAAAAACTTCTACGACCAGATGGAATTAAAATATCAAAAATAATCCACTGAAAAATTATTCAATAAAAAAAGCCCCGTAAGATTTATCTTATGAGGCTTTTTCGTTGAAAAGTAAAAGAATCAGAATTTTAATTCTTGTACTTTTAAAGCAACATTCCCTTTCACATTTGCCTGAATGCGAACTGCACCGGGAACTAAACTTAAATTAGTTACACTCAGGTTATTTAATTTGCCTTGAAGCGTAACACCATCCATTATTATATAATTACTAAGCATTTGATTTACTTGCGTTTTCATAGCTTCCAGATTGTTTTTCACGGGATAAGTCAAATAGGGCGTCAATTTGTTTAAAATCATTCCATGTAATAACCAACCGGCTGATTTCACTAATGCATTGGACGTTTTTACGTCAAATGCAGGTTCTGTAATTTCAACGGCCAATTTCTCGGAATTATACACCATATTTCCGGTAAAATAAATACGTCCCTTCAATGAACCAATCACATCAGCAACAAATACGGCTTTTCCTTCGCTGCCAAAAATCGACAAATCAGTAATTGTAATTGAATTCTTCCCTTCTGAAAATGTTTTATTCAGCAATTCTTTTTTTGCCATTTCCGATATTTTATCAAAAGTAACATCAGCACCAATATTCAGATTAAATTGTTGAGCGGGTTTGTTCACGTATTTGAAAGGGGGCAATTCAACGGGCGTATTTTCAGCCGGTTGGGCACCCATAAACGACTCTATCTGAGCATAAAGGGCTACTGCCAGATTTAGCTTTGTTCCTGTTGAAGTAAAAGGGGAAACATAAATATCTTTTGGTGTTATCCGAATCCACACATTATTTTCGGCACTCACCTGACGGGGTTTTTGAGTTTCATTCCAGGCTTGCAAAACGTATTTTTTCATATCGATTGATTCAGCCAATGATTTATCAATTTGTGCTGAAATCAATTTGTCACACTGTGACAAGGCTAAGCTTGCAATTGGAGTTACCGGTACATTCACTCCCACCACGCTTAGTTTTGGAGTTTCAATCCATTCGTAACCCGACCCGGTAGTTTTTGAGATAAGTTTCCAGTTTTTATCAAAACTGATTGTCGTTTTATAAGTTAAGGCAATACTTCCGTTGGCTTCATATTGATCTCCGACTACATATCCGAATTTTTCAATTTTCCAGGCAAAACGAGACCAAACTTTCAGTGGAACACGGTATTCTATCACATTATTGTTGATCGTAAAAGTAAAATCTTGAGCTTTCCAAACTTTCACAGACAAATCTTTATTCGATAAATTTGACCCATCAAAAATTAAACCGTTCATTTTCTTGTTAATTGAAGCTTCTAATTTTTTCACATCAAGTTCAACTTGTAATGGGAGTTCAGAAAGAGCCGGCGAAAGATTAGACGGCAAATAAGATTCTTTTGGCTTCTCAATTTGCAGTGCTGTTTTACAGGATGTAAACATTAACGCCATGAATGTTATTGAAATAAAAATAATTTGTTTTTTCACTTGAATAAAAATTTAGAATTTCTTTGAAATATTTGCTTACAAAATTAACTCATTTTGGTGGAAAAATGTCAATAAAATCAAGTTATTATAATATAAAAACCTGTTGAAAATTTATCCAACAGGTTCTATACATTTATTTTATCAGCGCTAAGTCTATTACTTCCATTATATCATTTACAAAATGGAATTTAAGTCCTTTCAGATACAACGGTTTAATTTCATCAATATCTTTTTGATTATCGGCACAAAGAATTATATCGGTAATGCCTGCACGTTTGGCAGCCAGAATCTTCTCTTTAATACCACCCACCGGAAGCACTTTACCACGCAAGGTTATCTCGCCTGTCATAGCCAGATTTTTCCGAACTTTACGTTTTGTGAAAGCTGAAACCAGAGCTGTAGTCATGGTAATACCGGCAGAAGGTCCGTCTTTTGGAATTGCACCTTCGGGAACATGAATATGTACATTCCAATCTTCAAAAATCTGACTGTCAATGCCGAAACTGTCGGCATGTGCTTTGATGTATTCCAATGCCAACATCGCCGATTCTTTCATCACATCACCCAGATTACCCGTTAAGGTTAGTTTTGGAGACTTGCTTTTACTTAAACTTGATTCGATAAACAAAATTTCACCTCCAACTTGTGTCCAGGCTAATCCTGTAACCACACCTGGATATTCATTCCCTTGATATTTGTCGCGACTGTAACGTGATGCACCTAAATATGTTTTAAGATCTTCTATCGTCAGTTCTCGATTGTATTTTTCGTTTGTTGCAACACGTTTTGCTATTTTTCGCATCAAACCGGCAATTTTTCTATCCAATTCACGTACACCCGATTCACGTGTATATGATTCAATTAGTTGATTTAGAATCGGTTTGGACAAACTTAAATCAGATTCTTTTAAGCCATGATTCTCCAATTCCTTCTTAACAAGATGACGATTGGCAATTTCTATTTTTTCTTCCTGCGTGTAACCACTAACTTCAATCAATTCCATGCGGTCGAGTAATGGACGTGGAATTGTACTCAAATTGTTGGCTGTGGCAATAAATAGTACTTTGGATAAATCAAAATCAACATCCAGATAATTATCGTGAAAAGCCATATTTTGTTCAGGATCAAGCACTTCGAGTAATGCCGAAGAAGGATCACCCTTATAATCGGTTGTAATTTTATCAATTTCGTCGAGTACAAAGATTGGATTTGCCGATTCTGCTTTTTGTATATTTTGCATAATACGTCCGGGCAATGCTCCAATATAGGTGCGTCTATGTCCGCGAATTTCAGCCTCATCGTGTAAACCTCCCAACGAAATGCGTACATATTTGCGGTTCAATGCAGTAGCAATCGACTTTCCAAGTGATGTTTTTCCAACTCCCGGAGGGCCATATAAACAAATAATTGGTGATTTCATATCACCTTTGAGTTTGAGAACAGCTAAATGCTCAATAATTCTGTCTTTTACTGTATCCATGCCAAAATGGTCTTTGTTAAGAACTTTCTGTGCATTTTTAAGGTTGAAATTATCTTTTGTATATTCATTCCAGGGCAATTCAAGCAAAGTTTCGATATAATTAAGCTGGGTCGAATAATCAGGCGAATGCTGACTCATTCGTTCCAGTTTTTTCAGCTCCTTGTTGAAAATTTTAGCTGTTGTTTCATTCCACTTTTTCGCGTTTGCTCTATCTCGAAAATCCGCAACATCTTCCTCAATTGAACTTCCACCCAACTCATTTTGAATAGTTTTCATTTGTTGTTGAAGGAAATATTCGCGTTGTTGCTGGTCAATTCCTTCTTTCGCTTTATTTTGAATCGACATTTTTATTTCCAATAACTGCGATTCTTTATTCAGCAATTCAAGTAACTGATAACCGCGTTCCATTATTTCATCAATTTCAAGTAACCGCTGTTTTTCAGTCACATTTAACCCAAAATTGACACAAACATAGTTAATCAGAAAAATCGGATTTTCTATATTGCGGATAGCAAATGCCATTTCAGGAGAAATAGCCCCCGAATCATTTATTATATTGATTGCTAAATCTTTAATTGATGAAACCAATGCCAAAAATATTCCGTCAGTAGTTTCAGGCAAAATATCTTCTATCAGCGTAACTTTTGCTTTCATATAAGGTTTCATCGTTTCAAGGTCACCTAAATGAAACCGACGTTTTCCTTCTAAAATCACAGTTGTTGTATTATCAGGCATTTCCAGAACTCTGACAACACGTGCCACGGTTCCCATTGGAAAAAGTTGATCAATAGTCGGGTCATCAAGTTTTTTGTCAATTTGTGAACAAACTCCAATCAACAAATCATTTTCGTGAGCTGCACGCACTAATTTTAACGATTTGGAACGTGCCACGGAAACCGGAAGTAAAACTCCCGGATAAAGCACCATATTTCTCAATGGAAGAATGGGAAGAATGTCGCCCGAAATGATGTTTAAATCATACGAACGCTCATCGAGAGAAATGATTGGAAACATATCGGAAGAACCCAACATATCTTCAGAAAACAAATTATCAAAAGGATTATGCATAGTTAAATGGAGTTTATGCTGCCATTTTGGCGTAAATTCTTATTTGTATTATTATAATTATTTATAAAAAATATCTATATCGCTTATATCGAATAATTTACATTTAAATCCGATAAATGTTACGTTCTTATTTCAATTGCTGTGCCAAAAACCGAATTGACAAAATCAGAATGAATAGTTTTGAATTTCAGAAATAATTATTCCGATTATTTAAAATTTTGACCAAACGCTTTGGCAGTCATTTCATCAATACTAACTCGCCAAACTTTCACGTTTTTGAGTGCCGGAATTGAATATTTAAATGTGCGATGGCTGAACTTGCTCATTAAACTATTCATCATTTCTTCTTTTTCATTCAAATCCTCAACAAACGAAACCGAACCCTTGCACAACACACTTTTCGATAACATGCTATAACTGCAAGCCACATCCGGATGTTGGTATACTAATTTCCGATCGGAACAAAAGGTTACACAAACACGGTTATTTAATGCCAAAAGGTCCAAATGTTTGCCTTCGGAAGCTGAATGTAAAATGATCTCGCCACCGAAATAGGCAAAATTCATCGGAATTACATAAGGTGTTCCATCGGCTTCAATTATACCGACAAAACACATATCACATTGATTGATAATGTCTTCTATTTCTTGTCTGTAAGTAATAAAACTTGTTCTCATAGAATGAATTTTAATTACACAAATGTAGGGAAAAACGGTTAGAAAAAAGGAAACAATTAAAATATTCTTGTCTCAGGTTTTCAGAATACAAATTTTATACTCAAATGTCTTGTTCTTGTGCAAATTGTTTATATCTTTGTTCAAAATTTTAAAATTATACTATATGAAAACTCTAATCACTATTGTTCTTTTAATTGCGTTTTCACTGACAGGTTCCGCTCAGGTAAATAAAATTGTCGGTAAATGGAAAACGATTGACGACAAAGATGGAAGTGCTAAATCCATTGTCAACATTTTCAAAGCTACTAATGGTAAATATTATGGTAAAATTGAGAAGTTATTTAAAGAACCTGAAAAACTTTGTACTGAATGTGAAGGTTCAAATAAAAACCAACCTGTATTAGGAATGATGATTATCAATAGTTTAGTTGAGAATGAAGGCAAACTTACAGGTGGAACTATTCTTGATCCTAAAAACGGGAAAATTTATAAATGTAATATTAGCATCGATTCAAAAACCAGCAATCTGAATGTCCGCGGATCGCTTGATAAAGGTGGATGGATTGGCAGATCGCAAACCTGGATTCGAATAAAATAAGGGAAATATTAACCGAATGATTTAATAAATTTTGAATTAACGGATCACTTTGTTAAATAAATATAATCACTGAAAAATAATTCGGAAATATGTTGTACAAC
This sequence comes from Paludibacter sp., assembly GCA_017882285.1. Lineage (GTDB taxonomy): Bacteria > Bacteroidota > Bacteroidia > Bacteroidales > Paludibacteraceae > Paludibacter. Next base: position 12,451 of record JADGPS010000056.1, read on the forward strand.
ATAAAAATTAGTTTTATCTTTGCACTGTGTTTTTCATGGTATTAGATTTAAGGTTAATTTAAAGATTGGGTTGTCGTGAGACAACCTTTCTTGTTTTTACAAAAATGACTTTCAATGAACACATTATCTAACCGAATTTATACCAGCACAGCATCTGCTTTCTACAAAGCCCTGAAAACCGTTTGGTGGCTATTAAAAATAATTCTTCCCATTAGTTTGTTGGTGAGTTTTTTGCAATACTGGGGCGTGATAACTCAAATTGCAATAGTTCTCAAACCTGTCTTTTCAATCATTGGTTTACCCGGAGAATCGGCTATTGTATTTATTTCCAGCATTTTTCTTCCTCTTTATGGTCCGATTGCAATTATTGCAACACTTCCTCTCACCATCCGTGAGATTACTATTCTGGCGCTTATGTGTTTAATCTCACATAATTTATTGGTTGAAACTGCCATTCAGAAAAAAACCGGTTCATCAGCAATCATCATGTTCTCTTTACGATTAATCACGTCACTGACAGCAGCTTTTGTCCTCAATTTCCTTTTACCGGTGCATCTTGGTGCAAATCATGTCGTTCAGAAAAGCATTGAATTTGGAAATGTAGGCGACATGCTCCTGAACTGGGCAAAGAATGCAGGCTTTTTATCCATTAAAATTTCACTTATTGTGACAGGATTAATGGTTCTCCAAAGCATCCTGAAAGAATTCAATCTATTAAGTATAATTTCAAAAGTATTTGCACCACTTATGCGCGTTATGGGACTTTCAAACGATAGCTCTTTTTTGTGGTTTGTGGCTCAAACACTAGGTTTAACCTACGGATCGGCGGTTATGATTGAAGAAGTAAACAACCATGAAATATCACCAAGCAGTGCTGATTTATTAAATTATCATATTGCAATCAACCATTCATTATTAGAAGATACGTTGTTATTTGTTGCCATTGGCGTTCCGGCAGGTTGGATAATTGGTCCGAGGTTTGTTTTGGCTATTTTGGTTGTTTGGAGTGTCAGGGCAATAATGACTTTAAAAAATAAAAAGCTATAATTATTTATTTATAGTAGAATTATTTTCCATATCAAAAATTAAGAATCAACTCAAATTGTAATTTTAGAAACAATTCATTATCTTTGCAAAAGATTGTAAATTAAAAAAATAAAACATCTAATACTGATATGTCGAATACTAAAAATATGCTCATTGAAGTTGCCCGAAAGCTTTTTGCCGAGAATGGCAAAAAGAACGTGACTATGAATGATATTGCAGAAGCATCGAAAAAAGGACGACGTACTCTTTATACTTATTTCAACAACAAAGAAGAAATATATAAAGCCGTGATTGACAAAGAATTGGATTCAATTTTAGAAAAACTTACAGTAGTATCCGCTCAAAAAACTGAACCTGATATTAAACTCACCAATCATATTCTTACTCATCTTGATGCTCTAAAAGATGTAGTAAACAGGAACGGTTCACTTCGTGCAGATTTTTTTCATGACATATATGAAGTTGAACGTAAACGTAGGAAAATTGATATAAAAGAAATTGCTTTAATTCGTTCCATTATTTCCGAAGGGATTGAAAAAAATATTTTCAAACGCATGGATCCTGAATTATCTTCCATCATCATTTTTTATGCCATTAAAGGACTCGAAGTCCCTTATATTCGTCAAAATATCAGTATTGAATTCGCTAAAAACAAAAACAGTATTGTTGAATTTGTGTTTATGGGAATAAAGAGAAACAATCCTAAATGATTAGAAAATCCTGTCAGTGAATAGTGTACAAAAGAATAAAAAAGAGTAATCCGACCGGTTTACTCTTTTTTTGCATCATTAGATTGCTGATAAATGACTTCTTTCAACCTGCAATTACACTCACATTTTCCGGTTTCCAACAATCCGCTTCGCTTTAGCAGGTCATATTCCACTTTAAAATTATCGGAAAAGATTCCGGTGTTCAAATTTTCGTCAATTTGTTGTTGTGTCCACCATTTTAGTTGTTCAGTAAAAATCGTGTTTATTTTTAATTCATTTTCCTGACAACTAACGAATAAGAAAGCATAATGATGTTCCTTTTCAACTTCGATCGCATAATTTGCAAGATACATATACTTAAAATTGGAGAGTGAATACTGCTCTTTAGCAGTCCGTTCAACGCACTTTTCAATGGTTTCGCCCATATTTAGATGATTTGAAACCGCTGCATCCCAAAGTCCGCGGAATATTAAACTTCCGTTGGATCTTTTTTGGAGCAAAATCATGCCTTTATCGATAATAAGGACACGTACAATTGGATGCATGTATTTCTTTTCGTCGTTCAGGCTGGTGAGGCGCTGTATACTTCCAATTATCTTTCCCTGATCGTTCACAATAGGCCACCATTCTTCACGGATTAATTTTGCACGTATTATTTGTACCCGAAGGATTTCATATATTGAAAGAAAAAACAAAACACCAACATAAAGATATTGAAGCATTTGTTGATATTGCTCCACGTTTTGACCTATAAATTGTACGATCAGAAAAGAAGCGACATAAAACAATAACACAAAAAGAAAAGCCCAAATGACACGAAACAATTCTTCAAAATTGTTGGTCATCGGAATAAGGTTTGGCATTAATCGAAGTACAATTTTATGAATTTGTTTTTGGAAAAGTACGAAAACGATTAAGAATGAAAGGACTACAATTTCGTCAAGAATTTGAGAACTAACAAGGGATTGAGGTAATAATGTAAATATCACGGTAATTGTGCTAACACAAATAAAAATTACCGTAAAAATCAAATGCCAGGTAAAAATCCGGTTATATACAAAATAAACATATATCAAAAGTATTAATGCAAAAGAGAAAGAAACTTTCCATGCTACATTCATTCCAAAAAAATCGTTCACTACTAAAAACAAAAGCAGTGGTAAGAAATGAAATATCGGATTAAAAAATGATTCTTTAATGTGCTTTCTCAGCTTTTCCATTTTCGTTGTAATATAATATCGTTTTAGTAACAACAATACAACGAATTTAGTTTGGTATTGGACTGAAAAACTGCATTAATTAGCTAAAAGCCATCATTCTGCTTACATATTTGCCGATAATATCAAACTCCAGATTCACAATGGCTCCAACCTTAATTTGATGAAAATTGGTGTATTCATAAGTATAGGGAATTATAGCCACCTGAAAACTATTGTCTGTTGGATTGCAAACCGTCAGACTCACACCATTCACTGTAACAGAACCTTTATCAACAGTCATATAACCTCGTTTTGCCATTTCGGTGTCAAATGCATATTCAAATGTAAAATACCAACTTCCTTCAGTCTCTTTCACTTCGGTGCACACGGCAGTTTGATCTACGTGTCCCTGAACGATATGCCCATCTAACCTACCATTCATCAACATGCTACGCTCCAGATTCACTTTACTTCCTGGCACAAGTAAACCCAAATTAGTGCAATCGAGCGTTTCTTTTATAGCAGTTACCGTGTAAGTATCTTTGGTTTTTGACACGACAGTCAGACAGACACCATTATGTGCTACGCTTTGGTCGATTTTAAGTTCGTTGGTAAACGAGCATGACATGGTCATGTGCAGATTCTTCTGTTCTTTTTTCAATGCAACTACCTGAGCTGCTTCTTCTATTATTCCTGAAAACATAATATTTTTAATTTACACCCCCAACCCCTGAAGGGGAGTTAAGAGTTTGATGATTTTTGTTTAATAGCGAATTAAAAGTCCCCTTTAGGGGATTTAGGGGCCTTGTCAATTTCTTGAAACGCTTTTCACACCTTTCACTACTCTGATTTTTTTGACTATAATATCCAACTCATTCGTATCATTTACCATAATCGTCAGATTCCCCTGAAACAGACCGGCATTGGAATCAATTGAAATAGAACGTAATGTGATATTTTTTTCTTTGGAAATTAATGAAGATATATTGGTAACAATTCCTATATCGTCGTGGCCAACAATGCGCAAAGTGATTGGATATTGTGAACCAACAGATTTTCCCGACCAGCGGGCTCTTATAATTCTATAACCAAAACGGGCAATCATTTGTGGAGCATTCGGGCAATCTGTTTTATGAATTTTAATGCCTCCTGCCACTGCTACAAACCCAAAAACTTCATCCCCATAAATTGGATTACAACATTTTGCCAGCTTAAAATCGACACCTTTTAAATCTTCGCCAATAACCAGCACATCTTCTTTTCCGGTAGTATCAATATAATCAGGTCCTTTCAAAAAAGAATCGGCTCTTCGTATTTCGGGTTGTTCTAAAACCGTTGGCTTGTCCAAATCCAGATAAGCATCGCGAACCACATGCATATCCAGTTTCTCATGTGCAATTTCCTGATAAAAATCGCTTACGGTTTTAAACCCTTTTTTCTTTGCCAAACGGGATATTTTCCCATCATCAAGGTCTATTTTCCAGTTTTTGAAACGCCGAATAATGATTTCGCGGCCAATTTCGGCATCTTTAAATTCAACCTCTTTCAGCGCCTGACGAATTTTGCTTTTGGCTTTCGAAGTTGTTACCACTTTCAGCCAGGCAGGATTCGGTTTTTGAGTAGGAGAAGTCAACACTTCCACCTGATCACCGTTGTTCAGCACGTATTTTATCGGCATATTTTTGCCATTCACTTTTGCTCCCACACATTTACTGCCAAGAGCCGAGTGAATGGAGAAAGCAAAATCGAGAGCCGTTGCCCCTTTCGGCAATTTATGCAAATCACCGTTGGGCGTGAAAACAAAAACTTCTTTATCGTACAAATTCAATTTGAATTCGTCCATAAAGTCGATTGCATTCAGTTCGGGATTTTCCAGAATTTCACGAATGCTTTTCAGCCATTCGTCCATGCCCGATTCGCTTTTGATGCCTTTGTATTTCCAGTGTGCAGCCAACCCTTTTTCGGCTACTTCATCCATCCGTACCGTACGAATCTGTACTTCCACCCATTTGCCTTCGGGTCCTAATACTGTGGTATGTAAACTTTCATATCCGTTCGTTTTCGGAATGGAAAGCCAATCGCGCAGGCGTTTTGGATTAGGTTGATACATATCCGCCACGATAGAATAAGCCTGCCAACAAGCTGCTTTCTCTTTTTCTAAGGGCACATCAAAGACAATACGAATGGCAAATAAATCGTATATATTTTCGAACGGCGTATTTTGCTTTTTTATTTTTGAATAAATGGAATGAATGGACTTTGTACGACCTTTAATCGTAAACTCAAATCCAATTTCTCTGAGTTTTTCTTTCAATGGTGTAATAAAATCAGAAATAAACTGATCGCGGGAATGCTTGGTTTCGTTCAGTTTATGAGCAATTTCACGATAAATTTCGCGGTTGGTATGTTTCAGCGACAAATCTTCCAACTCTGTTTTTACTGCATATAAACCCAAACGATGTGCAAGAGGTGCGTATAAAAACGAAGCCTCACGGGCAATATTTTGTCGTTTTTCTTCGGGGAATGCTTCCAACGTACGCATAATTTGAAGATGTTCGGCAATAATTATCAGAATAACACGAACATCTTCAGCAAAAGTCAAAAATAATTTACGGAAATTTTCAGTTTCGAGCGAAGCATTACGGGCATACAATTCTTCTACCCGCATCATCCCTTGAATGATGGACGAAACCTGAGTATTGAATTTTGATTCTATTTCGGCAATGGTGAGATGTTTTTTCTCAACCAATTCGCGAAAAAGCACGCTCAACACAGCGGCTTTCCCTAATCCGATTTCGTTCAGAACAATTTCTACAATCTGAATTTTGTCTGAAATGGAGCGACCCGGAGTAGCACCTTCGGGCGGGTAAAGCGCAAAATATTTGCTCAAAATCGTCCTCAGCTCTTTCCGTTCGTTATAGGAAAAAAGTGTTGGGTGGGCATGAACAATCCGGCTGTATGGTGTGTGAAACGATAAATTCATTTTTCAGTTACCAGTTATCAGTTATCAATAAATAGTGAGAAATGAGAAAAAACTTCAACAATCTTACTTATTTCTTGGCTCTTGGCTCTTTTTTTCAACTGCAAAGATACGATACAAAATTCAAGAACATTCTAATCGAATCGGAAAAAATGAGAAAAAAGAATGCAAATAGGGCAGTATTAAATTTTCTTTTCTAAATTTGCAAAACTATACAGAAACATGGAAAACACAACTTTAAATTCATACAACTTAATCATACGAATCAGTTCGGATGGATTTTATTTGTCGGTTTACAACGAAGCTAATTCTCTCCTGACTTCAAAAAAAATCAATGCACCCCTGTTTTCATTGCCACTTGAAGAAGTAATACATTTATTGGAAAAAGAGACTCAACTAAATTATAGTTCATTTCGAATTATATGTGAATCAGACACATATACAATTATTCCGGTTGATATCTTCAGAATCGATGAAGTTGCTGATTTTTTACGGCTTGAACATAAACAAACAAAGAATGAAAGTATTCTTTTCAATAAAATTCCGGCTTGGAACTTAGTAAATACTTTTGCCATTCCGGGAACAATTCACAATGCACTGAATCACTTGTTTCCCAAAACGATTATTGAACATCATGTTAGTTATTTATTAACCGACGAAGTTCGCTTACAAAACGAGAATTGCCTGTATTGCCACGCCCGAACCAAATTCCTTGATATAATTACCTTAAAAAATGGAAATCTACAATTAATCAATAGCTTTCGCTATCAAACTTCCGAAGATTTTACGTATTTTACACTTAATGTCTTCGATAAACTTTCACTAGATATCGAAAAATGTCCGGTGTATTTACTGAATGCTGAGAATAAACCGGAATTGGGGAAAATGTTGGAAAAATATGTAACAGTTATCAGTTGACAGTTATCAGTTATCAGTTAAAAGTAAACATTTATTAATTGAAAATTGAAAATTAAAAAATTGAAAATTAAATGCGAATCATTAGTGGAAAATATAAAGGACGACGGATATCGGCTCCAGGCAATATTACTGTCCGCCCAACAACCGACTTTGCCAAAGAAGGTTTGTTTAATTTGTTGAATAACCGGATTGATTTTGAGGGAATTGATGTGCTCGATTTATTTGCAGGCATAGGAAGCATCAGCCTGGAATTTGTATCGCGCGACTGCAAAAGCGTGATTAGCATTGAGCAAAACGACCGCCATTGCAATTTTATCCGCAAAGTTTGCAGCGAGTTGAAAATAACCAATCTGTCGCTACTAAAAACCGATGTATTTAAGTTTATCGGCAGTTGTCATACGCAATTTGATATGATTTTTGCCGATCCACCATACGAGCTGGAAAAAATTGCCGAAATTCCCGATTTGATTTTTTCACACAACCTGCTAAAAACCGATGGACTTTTTGTGTTGGAACATTCCGCAAAACATACTTTCATAAACCATCCCAATTTTGTGGATCACCGGCATTATGGAAATGTAAATTTTAGTTTTTTTGAAGTAAAAAAATAAACTTCGTCCTAACTCCTTTCCCAAATAAGCGGAAAGAAAAGTAATAAGAGGAAGTTATAGTACGGGTCTTAAATTTTTCCGAACTATAACTGATTTTTCTGATACAAACTACGGTAGAATTTGAAAAAGAATAATTTATGAAAAAAGGAACTGATTTGAACGTAACATCATGGAAAGAAGTAAAGGATGAAAACTATAAACTGGCTATACTTCCTTGGGGTGCAACCGAACCTCATAATTTACATCTTCCTTATGGAACCGATTCCATATTATCGCACGAAATAGCTTGTACTGCAGCTGTAAAGACTGCTTCGAAAGGATTGAAATGCATGGTGTTACCGGTTATTCCGTTGGGTTCACAGAATCCGGGACAAACCGATTTACTCTTTTGCATTCACGCCCGGTACGACACCCAACGTGCCGTACTAACAGATATAGTGACTTCATTATACCGTCAGGGGATGCGGAAATTAGTGATTGTAAATGGCCATGGGGGAAATAATTTCCGGAATATGATCCGTGACCTAGCAATGGATTATCCCGATTTTTATATTGCCGTTACCGACTGGTATACGGTTGAAAAAGGAGCAGATTATTTCGACGTAAAAGGCGATCATGCAGACGAATTGGAAACTTCGGTTATGATGCATTTTCATCCCGAATGGGTATTACCGTTGGTTGAAGCCGGAAAAGGGGAAAGTAAAAGCTTTGGAATTGAGTCATTTAATAATAAACAAGGCTGTAGTTTAGAATAGCGTTTATTTATTCAAATAAATGTGTTATCTTTGCAAGAAATTAATACAGCAATTTATGAATTACGAGCAAATACTTTCA
>JADGPS010000104.1 GCA_017882285.1 Paludibacter sp.
ACTCAAACAGTATTATGCCGCCACTGATTTATTCCTTTTCCCTTCAACTTATGACACTTGGGCACTGGTTGTTCGTGAAGCTGCGGCATTAGGTACTCCTTCTTTATTGATTGAAGAATCAACTGTTGCAAAAATCATTACTAACAATCTCAATGGTTTTTTAACTACAAATTCAAGCGAATCATTCGCATCGCGACTCAGAGAATTAATTTCGAACCCTGAAACAATCAAAAAAGTCGGCTTAAATGCAGCAGAAAGCATTACTCGTTCGTGGGAAAGTGTAACTGAAGAAGTGCTTGACCGGTATCAAAAATTAATGAAAAGAACATGGAGACGATAACCCAGACAACTAAAAAAAAGGTATCTAAACCATTTAAAACATATCAAGTTCTACTACCAATCTGCCTTGGATTGGTAGTTATAGGTTGGCTATTTTTAAGTGAATTTAATCCAAACGTGTTTTTTACGTTTGATTTTACAATCGTCAGCGTGTTGTTTATCTTGTTGGCTTTTGCGCTAATGCTTTTGAGAGATTTTGGGATAATGTGGCGTTTCAGAATATTAACTAACAATGATTTATCGTGGAAACAAGCATTTCATATTAACATTTTACATGAATTCACTTCCGCTGTAACACCTGCAATAGTAGGAGGTTCAAGTTTAATTATGGTTTTTCTTATTAAAGAAGGAATCAGTGCCGGCCGTAGCACAACCATTATGTTTATTAATCTATTTTTAGATGAGCTCTATTTTATAGTTATTTGTCCTATCATTTTTCTCTTTATTCCAATAAATCAACTCTTTAACTCTTCTTCAGTAATTGTTTCCACTTTTGGTATAGTTTTTTTAACGTTATATATTATTCGTCTTTTTTGGATTGCAATATTATTTATAGGAACCTTTAAACGTCCTCAATGGATTAGACACTTGTTGTTAACAATATTCAAACTTCCTTTTATAAACCGTTGGTACAAGAATATTGATGCTATAACTAACAATATGGTTGAAACTTCACATGAAATTGCCAACCAATCTTTTTTGTTCTGGGCAAAAGCCTTCGGAATTACAATAATTGCCTGGTCGGCTCGTTTTTTGGTTGTGAATGCAGTCTTCATGGCTTTCAATCATGAAACTTTCAACCATTTAGTTGTATTTGCTCGGCAGTTAATATTATGGGTATATATGATTATTAGCCCAACTCCAGGAGGAAGCGGAGTTGCCGAATATGCTTTTAAAGAATATTACAGTGACGTTTTTTCAACAACCAGTGCAATTATCTTTGTCACCTTGATTTGGAGAATAATTAGTTATTATTTATATCTCTTACTTGGATTCTTTATAATACCAAATTGGATAAAAAAATCTTTCTCAAAAAAATAATTCTACTCAAGATTCTGATTTAAAGCATTATGTTGATTGATTTTGAGAATCAACAACAATATTTTATCTTTGTGTTTAAAAAAAAACGATTCTATAATGAATAATAAATTAATTTTCACTCTCGCACTCATCTTTGCTTTCAATACAGGTTTTGCATGTACAAACTTCTTAGTTGGTAAATTAGCAACCATCGATGGTTCTACTCTTATTTCGTATAATGCCGATTCCTATTTTTTATTTGGCGCATTATATCATTATCCGGCATCCACTTATCCTGCGGGTTCTATGCTGGATATTCACGATTGGGATACGGGAAAATATCTTGGAAAGATAAAACAGGTAGAAAAAACATATTCCGTAATCGGAAATATGAATGAACATCAGGTAAGTATTGGCGAAACAACTTTTGGCGGACGTGAAGAATTGGTCGACACTACGGCCATTATGGATTACGGAAGTTTGATTTATATTGCGCTGCAAAGGGCAAAAACAGCTCGCGAAGCCATTAAAATTATGACCGATTTAGTAGCTGAATATGGATATTGCAGTGAAGGAGAATCTTTTTCAATAGCTGACCCTAATGAGGTCTGGATATTGGAAATGGTGGGTAAAGGTGCAAATAACAAAGGTGCTATATGGGTTGCACAAAGGATTCCTGACGATTGCGTATCTGCTCATGCTAATCAGGCTCGCATCACCACTTTTCCTTACGACGATAAAAATGTGTGTCTCTATTCCGATGATGTCATTGCATTTTCCCGCGAAAAAGGTTATTTCAAAGGTAAAAACAAAGATTTCAGTTTTTCGGATACCTATGCTCCGCTCGATTATGTTGCTTTGCGTGCTTGCGAAGCTCGGGTATGGTCATTTTTCAGAAAAGTTGATCCGTCAATGGATAAATATATTTCGTATGTGAAAGGTGAAACACTTGAACGGATGCCGTTGTGGATAAAACCGACTTTCAAATTAACTGCGCAAAAAATTAAAGAATATATGCGCGACCAATATGAAGGGACAGAATTTGACATGACAAAAGGAATTGCTGCTGGTCCATTTGGCAGTAAACTTCGTTGCAGTCCGTTGACTTTCAAGGTTGATAGTGTGGAATATGTTCATGAACGACCAACCGCAACTCAACAAGCCGGTTTTACTTTCGTTGCACAAATGCGGAGTTGGATGCCTGATTATATTGGTGGAATTTTATGGTTTGGCGTTGACGATCCGGCTACTAATATTTATGTTCCAATATATTGTGGAATAAATCGGGTTCCTGAATGCTATCGAGCTGACAATGGAAGTTTGTTGGAATATTCGCCAACTTCTGCTTTCTGGATATACAATTGGGTGGCAAACTATGCTTACAGCAAATATTCATACATGTTCCCCGACATCAAAAAAGTTCAGACCAAATGGGAAAATGATTTCAATTCACTTGTTCCTGCAATTGATAAAGTGGCTGTAGGAATGACAGAAGCCGATGCACGTGTTTTTCTTACCGATTTTAGTGTGACACAGGCAGAAAATTCAACAGCAGCATGGAAGAAACTGGGAGAATATTTGCTTGTAAAATACATGGATGGCAATATTAAAGCCGAGAAAGATGGAAAATTTGTTCAAAACGAATATAAAATTCCGACAACCATTATTCGTGCAGGTTATGCTGAAGATTTTTTACGTAAAATGGTAAAAGAAAACCCCGGTTTACGTGTTAAATCTGAAGATGAATTGAAGAATAGAAAATAATCTTTCAAATTCTAATTAGGATTGAAATTCAAGTACAAACAGAAAATTTGATTTTTGAACAATAAATTATTCTTCTATCCATCTTTTAGTCAAATCGCCAAACGCATCAATCCGCCTATCGCGGAAAAACGGCCACATACGCCGAACAATTTCAGACCGTGAAAAGTCAATGTCAACAATAATATTCTCTTCGTCTTTATTTGAAGTTTGAGCCAAAATTTCCCCTTGAGGTCCGGAAACAAAACTATTGCCCCAGAATTGAATTCCATTCGTAACCTCAGAAGGGTCAGCTTCATAACCAACACGATTACAAGCTAACACATGAAGCCCATTGGCAACGGCATGAGCGCGTTGTGAAATCATCCAAGCATCAGTCTGACGTTGTTTTTCATCTTCAGCATCCGTACTTTCCCAACCGATTGCTGTTGGATAAATCAATAATTCCGCTCCGGCCATAGTCATGAGTCGGGCAGCTTCGGGATACCATTGATCCCAGCAAACCAGCACACCCAATTTTCCAACCGAAGTTTGAATCGGTTCAAATCCTAAATCACCTGGCGTGAAATAAAACTTTTCGTAATAAGCCGGATCGTCGGGAATATGCATTTTGCGATACTTTCCGGCGACGGTTCCATCTTTTTCAATTACCACGGCAGTGTTATGATAGATTCCTGCCGTGCGCTTTTCGAAAAGCGAAAGAACAAGAACCACGTCCAGTTCTTTAGCCAGTTTTCCAAACGATTCGGTTGAAGTACCGGGAATGGTTTCCGCCTGTTCAAAAACTGCAGGATCTTCTGTTTGACAGAAATACAAACCATTGTGCAACTCCTGTAACACTATAAGTTCAGCTCCTTGTGCAGCACAAACACGGATATTTTGTTCCAGTTTGGCCACATTATCAGCTCGGTTTGCCGTATTTGATTGTTGGATTAATGCTATTTTCATTTGACCTCCCCCTACCCCCTCCAAAGGAGGGGAAAAGTGCATTTAATTATTTTTGATTACGATTAATCAGTATTTTATTTAAATTTCTCAACGTAAAACATTCATATTTTGCTCAACTCCCTCTCCTTTGGAGAGGGTTGGGGTGAGGTAGGATATTGCATCGTTACGCAATGCAACGACCCATGTTGTTTGATTAGTGCATTACAATTTATTCCGACTATTTCACGATCGGGAAATGCTTTTTGAAGTTGTTGTTTCGCTATTTCATCTTTCGGCGAATTGTATGTCGGCATTAAAACTGCTCCATTGATTATCAGAAAGTTGGCATAAGTTGCTGGAAGCCGCCCACCATCTTCATATATACCGCTCGCCATAGGAAGTGGAATCAAATTAAACGGTTTGTTTTTTGAAGATAGAAATGTTTTGAGTTCAAGTTCCATTGCTTTCAATTCCAGAAAATGTTTATCTGTTTCATCCTCACATTTTACGTATGCAATGGTATTCGGACTACAAAAACGAGCCAGAGTATCAACATGACTATCAGTGTCATCTCCGATCAAGTAACCATGATTCAACCACAATACTTGTTTTAATCCGAAAAATTCTTTGAGCTTAGTTTCAATTTCTTCTTTGGTTTTATTGTTACGGTTGTCCGACAATAAACATTCAGATGTTATAAGCAAAGTTCCTTCACCATCCGATTCAATGCTTCCACCTTCGAGAACAAAGTCGAGACAATTCCGATACCGTACATTTTCTCCAAAAATACCTTTTTCAAAAAGTTTACTTGTAATTTGATTGTCAAGATTGAATTTGAACTTCTTTCCCCAGCCGTTGAAAGCAAAATCATAAATCACAGGTTTTCGATCCACAAACACCGTTATTGCTCCATGATCGCGTGCCCAGGTGTCGTTGGTAAGTATTTCTGCAAAAGTGACTTTTGTTAAATCAACATCAGCATCATCCAACAATTCTTTAACTTCAGTGGCATTTGCACAAACAATCAGCAGCTTTTCACGTTTTACTATTTTACGCGCAATGTTTACAAAGCATTCGTTTACTTCATCAAACATATAAGCCCAATCGGTATCGGCATGTGGCCATGTTAGTTGAACAAATTGTTGTTCAGCCCATTCTGCTGGTAATGTTTTTATTTGAACTGTTTTCATTTCGGTTGCAAAAATACAAAAAAACTGTCATTTGTAATCTTACTAACAAAAAGTCACGAACATTGCGAAGATTTGCCCTGTTTTGACTATTTTTGTGCTCCAAAAAACAAAGAAATGAAAGATATTGTGATATTATATTCCGGAGGAATGGACAGTTCAGTGGCTCTTTATCAATATGCCGATCGAATCCGCCGTGCATTGACCTTTAATTATGGGTCGAAACATAATTTGCGTGAAATAGAATATGCTAACAAAAATTGTGTAGCTCTTGGCATAGAACATCACGTAATTGAACTTGATATGAATAAAATGGGATTCATTTCCGACTTATTGCAATCAGGTGGTGATATTCCAAACGGTCATTACGAAGATCAAAATATGATTAAAACTGTCGTTCCTTTTCGGAATGGAATTATGCTGAGTATTGCTGCCGGAATTGCAGAAAGTATTGGTTGCGATAAACTTATGATTTCAAATCATGCCGGCGACCATGCTATTTACCCGGATTGCCGTGAGGAATTTATCCAAACAATGAGCAAAGCAATAAGTCTTGGAACGTATAATCATTGTGAAATTCTGGCTCCATTTACCAATCTTTCGAAGCGGGAAATTGCATTAATCGGAAAAGAAATTGGCGTGCCGTTCGAAGATACATATTCCTGTTATAATGGTCAAGAAATCCATTGCGGAACCTGTGGAACCTGTACTGAACGCAAAGAAGGACTGGCAGGATTTGATCCGACAGTTTATAAGATATAAGAATCAAGAGTCAAGAACCAAGATAAAAAAGATAGAAAGAATAATTACTTCCAAATTCGTAAAAAACATCTATTTTTGCACTATCCAAAATTAATTGATAATTGGTAATTGAAAATTAATAAATTGAAAAGAAAATGGGAAAAGTATTGATTATCGGTGCCGGAGGCGTAGGAACTGTAGTTGTAAATAAAGTGGCTCATAATACCGATGTATTTACTGAAATCATGTTGGCCAGTCGTACCAAATCGAAATGTGATATTATTGCTGCTGATGTAAAAAAACGTTTTGGCGTGGAAGTAAAAACGGCACAGGTTGATGCCGACAATGTGCCGGAACTGGTAAAACTTTTAAACGAATATAAACCCGAATTGCTTATTAATGTCGCACTTCCTTATCAGGACCTGACCATTATGGATGCTTGTCTGGAAGCTGGCGTAAACTATCTCGATACAGCCAATTACGAACCGAAAGACGAAGCACATTTTGAATACAGCTGGCAATGGGCTTACAAAGAACGTTTCGAGAAAGCCGGATTAACTGCTATTTTGGGTTGCGGTTTTGATCCGGGTGTAACCAGCATTTATACTGCTTATGCAGCCAAACACCATTTCGATGAAATTAATTATCTGGATATTGTGGATTGCAATGCCGGCGATCATCATAAAGCTTTCGCTACCAACTTTAATCCCGAAATCAATATCCGTGAGGTAACTCAACGCGGCAAATACTGGGAAAATGGACAATGGATTGAAACAGAACCGCATGAAATTCACATGCCATTGAATTATCCTGAAGTCGGACCAAAAGAATCGTATGTGATTTACCACGAAGAACTGGAATCGCTGGTAAAAAACTATCCGACTATCCGCCGTGCGCGTTTCTGGATGACTTTCGGTCAGGAATATCTGACCCATTTACGTGTGATTCAGAATATTGGTATGGCTCGTATTGACGAAGTGGAATACAACGGACAGAAAATTGTTCCTATCCAGTTTCTGAAAGCTGTTCTTCCAAATCCGGGTGATTTAGGTGAAAACTATACAGGTCAGACTTCCATTGGTTGCCGTATCAAAGGATTGAAAGACGGAAAAGAAGCAACTTATTACGTGTACAATAATTGCAGCCACGAGGAAGCTTACAAAGAAACCGGCGCACAAGGCGTAAGTTACACAACCGGCGTTCCGGCCATGATTGGTGCTATGATGTTCTTTAAAGGTGAATGGCGCAAAGCAGGTGTTTACAACGTGGAAGAATTCAATCCCGATCCGTTTATGGAACAATTAAACAAACAAGGTTTGCCCTGGCACGAATTACACAATATTGATTTGGAATTGTAAGTTGTCTGAACTATGATTAATCTGATTAAATGATTAATCATGATTTTAAATGCCTTTCTAAGTCAATAGTTCGGTAAAAAATAATTAGCATTTAAGTGGCGATAGTTCCGTATAAGAGTAGCTCTTTGACATTTTGGTTATTTTTGAGTAAGTATGGTT
>JADGPS010000014.1 GCA_017882285.1 Paludibacter sp.
AACCGAAGCTGTTGTCATCGAGGTTCCACTATCACCAACCCGAATAATTTCCTGACCATTAATTTCAGCTCCGGTTGAGTCCAGATTTGAATTCCGGTAACCAAAATAGTTATCTGAAATCACATGATTTACTGTTACACCATTAACTAACCACACTACCAGCAAAGTGCCTGAATTTGTTTTATTTACAAATGAGCAATGATCTACTTTATTATTTGCTCCGTACAACGAAACCCATTTACTGTCTACAGTATTCAATGCCGGGTTATAGTTTTCGATGGCTGTATTGGTTAATCTGCAATTTTCGGCAAACAATGACGATGACGTACGAAAAGATACAACTTCAGAACCACTTAAAGTGCCGTCTTTGAAATAAAGGCCGGATATTTCGATATAACTTCCGGAAAATCCCAATTTTGAAGTTCCAGTCAAAATAACACTTCCGGCTGTTTCTGCCAACATAACTATGGGTTGAGTTATTGTTCCGAATGCTCTAAATGAAATGGATTGATTTGCCCATGTGCCGTTTTTCATAACGATGGTATCGCCTGCAATCCAACTTCCGCCATTTATTTCGGCGGCAGTGGAAACGATAGTGCGTTTTGCGCTTATTGACCAAGAACAAAGTAAAAAAATCAAAGTGAAAATCAGTTGCTTCATTTTATTTTTTTGAAAACGCGGGCAAGTAGTTTCCATCTCACCCGCGTTAAAACCTAAACAAATCTATAGTTCTTAAAAATCTACTTAATCTAATGCAACTTTACCGGAAGCCGTTTTTCCGTCAGCACCGATAAAACGCACGAGGTACAAACCTTTTTGCAGCGAAGTTTCCAATTTTCCTGTAGTTTTTGCATTCATCATTTCCGAGCCGGCGAGGTTGAACACTTTAACGTTACCCAATCCGTTGGTAACAATTGTTTTTCCAAAAGATGAAATGCCATTATTGTCTTTGTTTACTTGCGAAAGTCCTGAAATTATACCCAAAACTACTGAATCCCACGATTTCCCAACACGAATCCCACCGATTTGAGCACCGATTCCGCGTTGACGAAGATTGATACCAAACTTATTACTTGTACCGTAATCTGTTTGAGAATCAGCAGCAATCAGTTTATTAGTCTGAGAAGCCTCAGGTAATGACAAATCAGGATCAATATACAGAGTTACTATATCGTCACTGGCTACAGTACCAACAGTTTCATATACCAATACAAATAAATGATTTACATCAAGACTAAATTGACTGGATTCAGTCATTGTAGTTGTATTCTTGGTAACTCCGAAGGTCAATACTCCAGCACTTGTTACTTTCGCAAAAATACGACCACGTGTCATTGATGATGTCTTTGAGCCCTCTAAAGTAAAAAAATCCCTTAAAGACGATTTCTTACTATTAATTGAAATTTTAGCTAAGAAAGCAACATAAGTTTTAGTTTCATTGGCAACTACAACAGTATCTGTACCATAAGTAATAACTTTCGTTGAAATACGTTGTCCATTTGTACCTGTTGCAGTGCTTCCAATAAGTGAATCAAGCACAGCTACGTTGCCTATGTTCGATCCATAATATCCTGTGTAAAATAATGCCCCTTCACCAACTTTAGGACTAACACCTAAGTTATCAGACGATTTTAAACATACATACCAATTGTTGTAACCTTCAACATTTCCATTGATTGGGGCTGTTGCAAAGTTTTCAATAAATACTTGTGCGTTCAAAGTCATTGCAGCGACGCACACTACTAAAAAGAGAAAAAGTTTTTTCATAAGAATAATTTTTTAATTTAACGTGTTTTTTGTTTTAAAATAATATGTAGTTATAATTTTTTTTCGATTCTTTCTTTGTGTTTTCATACAGTTTCTGATAATCAGAATTTCCGGTTAATTTATCGGTTCGGTAGAGTTGCAGATACAAAAAATTTTGATCTTCATCCCATGAATTTATCTGACTATATTGAAATTGACTTTGTGGTTTTCCGGCAAATTGAGCCATAAAATCCAACGCTTTTGAAATACTTCTGCCGTCCGATGACTTTGCATTAAACAAATTAATATTCAATGTTTTAGCGATATAACACATATCCAGTATATGAGTCAGGTTGAAAGTTGAATAGTGCAGCGCTTTGGTTCTGGCTAATTCCAAGGGTTGCTTTCCATCCGGTTCAATTTGAGCGAAAATCCGCCGCGCAGCAAAATCGTCAATATATTTTCGGGCAATATTTTCTTTTCCTACAAAAAGAGCCACTCGTGTCAGCTGAACGTCAAACGCTGTTCCGTGATTGTTTTTAGCTTTATATTCCTGATTCCCTACCTCGGAAGTCATCATCCAATTCAGATATTCCGTAAACCAACTTTGTAAACCCTGCTGA
Organism: Paludibacter sp.; assembly: GCA_017882285.1. GTDB lineage: Bacteria > Bacteroidota > Bacteroidia > Bacteroidales > Paludibacteraceae > Paludibacter. The sequence goes on from JADGPS010000014.1 coordinate 2,370, forward strand.
TCCGGAGCTGTAAATTTAATGGATTTTTTCAATAATTCAATGCCATCGAGCATATCAACAAATTTGTAGGTTTCAATCATGCCTGCACCACGTCCTTTTCCTCCAAAATGACCGAAAATGGTTTGCCCGAAATTCACATTCGGGTTCATTCGCGTTTTTGGATTCAAAAACCAGATTCGCAGATTTTCAACCGCTTTGGCAGCATATTTTTCTTGTGAAGTCAGGTAATAAGCTAATGATAAATTAACTATGCTGTTAGCCATGGTTGCTAAATTCTTTTTATCGGTAGTTAAAACAGCTTTATTGCTAACTCCATCTTTGCGGATATAGGGTCCTGTTGGATTTGCCGGATCTGGCCACCAGTAAGGTGCGCAACTGATATAATCGTGTAAGTCGCCGCTTGGTGCCGGTGTAACCTTGTCCATAACGGAAGATATATTTTTAGTCAAAGCTTTGTTTGCATCCTTAAACAGCTGATCTTTTGCAGCTGATCTTTCAGACTTAGCTTTGTTCAGACTTTCCAAATTCCAAACCCTTGGTTGACTTAGTAAGTTTCCGGTTGAAAGTAGAAAAATAAATGCTAAAAAAATTATTTTTTTCATCTGATCGTAATTGTTGTTTAATTGATAATGTATTGATTTTTAATAGAGTATTAAGCTAACTTCTTTATCCGAATCGCTGATTTTATTCCTGTAATACTTTTCATAAACCGGTTTTGGAAGAAATTTATCGGCACGGTATAATTGCCAGCAAAGTTTCTTTTGAACGCCATCCCAGTCTTTTATTTGTTTATAAGGAAATTGACTAATCGGTTTTCCAACAAATTGAGTCAAAAAGTCAATCGCTTTTGTAATACTTCTACCGTCATTCGATTTCACGTTAAATAAATCAATATTCAATGTTTTTGCTATGAAACACATATCCAAAATATGCGTTAAATTAAAAGTTGAATAACCCAATGCCGTTGTGCGTGCCAATTCCAGCGGTTGCGAACCATCCGGTTCAATTTGCGTGAAAATTCGACGTGCTGCAAAATCGTTGATATATTTCCTGGCAATTTCTTCTTTTCCAACAAAAAGTGCATATTGTGTAGCCTGAACATCGAAAGCGGTTCCGTGATTGTTCTTAGCATTATATTCTTCGTAACCGATTTCGGAAGTCATCATCCAGTCCAGGTAAGCATTAAACCAGCTAATCAAGTCCTGACGATCATCTGGTGTAAATTTAGAAGATTTTTTCAACAATTCAATGCCTTCCAACATTTCAACAAAAGAATAGGTGTCAATAATACCTTCTCCACGTCCTTTTCCATCGTTTCTCCCCGGAATTGTTTGTCCGAAATTCATATTCGGATTCATTTTGGTTTGCGGATTCAGAAACCAAATTCGTAGATTTTCAATCGCTTTTGCAGCATACCGTTCATCCGAAGTCAGATAATAAGCTGCCGATAAGCAAGTTACACTTTTAGCCGTATTGCCTAAATTGGCTCTGTCAAATTTATCAACTTCACTATTTATCACGCCATCTTTGCGGATATATGGTCCGCTCGGATTTTTGGGATCGGGCCACCAATATTTTCCTGCACTCAAATAATCGTGTTTATTACCACTTGGCGGAACAGTTTCCTTATCCATTACCGTTGAAATGCTTGTTGACAACGCTTTGTCAGCATCTTTGAGAACTAATTTAGCAGCTTCCGAAGTCAAGGATTTTGACTGATTTAATTTTTCCAGGTTCCATAATCTGGTTTGACTTTGTAAACTACCTGCTGAAAGAATAAATAGAGAAATGAATACATTGAAAAATAAATTTTTCATAAAACTGAATGAGAATAAATTGATATTTTAATTATTACAAACTATTGACTATAAACTACCTACTAATATTTCGTTGTCTTTATTCCTGCTGTCAGCAAAGGAAAATCATCTGTCCGGAAAGGTGTTGCCGGAAAATCAGCACTGTTTTTCAGGTTAGCTTCTGTCCAGTTTGCCCAGCCATAACGCACGGCAGTTGGCGATGTTACACTTTCTGCCCAAACAATGATTTGATTATTCTTTATTTCTGCTTTTGCAGGAATAAATTGTTTGTCGGCACCACAAATAATAAAGCCTTGCAATTCGCCATTAACTTTCAATCCATCGTACACAAAATCAAACGATAAAATTGCCTGATTTGCTTTGAATTCCACACTTTTATAAACAGGACCCGAATAAGGAACGTTTATGCCATAAACAGTATTAAAAGCAATGGCTGACAGCCGTTTACCCACCGGTTCTTTGTGTGGTGGGTGAATCGTGTTTTTTTCGCCCACGTCGATAGAAACTGCCATACCCGTATTTTTGACTTTTTGCCATGTCAGCAATTGCGCTTCGCGAAGTTCGGCCCAAAGTGGTCTATCGCCATAACCTGTATTAGCATAATTTGCCAACTGAACAAACAAAAACGGCATGTTTGGATTCTTGAAATCAGAACGCCATTGTTCAATTACTGCAGGAAATAAAGTCCGGTATTGCGCGGCACGAGGTGAATTATGTTCACCCTGATACCAGATAGCTCCTTTTACAGAATAAGGAATAACACGCTTCAACATCGTGTTGTACAAACCATATGGACGATTGTAGTTCTGTTCGCCCATCGGTTCTTTTGGATTTTTCAAACCAGTATTTCCTGCTTTAACAGAATCTTGGTATTGTTTCAAGTCTTTTACATAATTTGAAACCAACTGAAAATACTTTTCTTTTCCTAATTTGGAATAATAGCTTTCGTAATTTTCAACAATCGGAGCCAATTCGGGATTTTTTAAAAGAGACTCACGACTCATCCATGTTTCTGCACCCGAACCGCCTTTATAACAACAAATTACGCCAACCGGAACATTCAGTTTTTCTTGTAAGTCTTTTGCAAAAAAATACGCAACAGCTGACATTGAAGAAACATTTTCGGTGGTTGCAGTGCGCCAGTTCATATCACCACGCTTTTTGTCGCCTTCGTAAGCCAGATAAGGCACCATCACGAAACGAATGTTTTTATTCGTTGCATTGGCAATATGTTCTTTGGCACCATCATTTTGGTCGAGTCTCCAACCCATATTCGATTGTCCGCCTGCAATCCAAACGTCACCGATATATATTTCTTTTAACTTCACAGTATCGTTTGAACAAATTACTTGCATAGAATAGGGACCACCTTCTTTTAATGCCGATAAATCCATGTTCCAAACGCCGTTATTATCACTTCTCGATTGAAAGTGCTTTCCCTGAACGTTAACGGTTACATTGGAAGCAGGTGCTGAAGTCCCCCAAATAGTTACCTTAGAATTACGTTGCAAAACCCCACCCTCATTGAAAAGTTCGACAAGTTTTAGTTTTTGAGCATCAGCATAAATGCACAAAATCAAGCTCAATATAATAATGTTAAACCTAAATTTAATTTTCATTCGAAAATGTTTTATGAAATGAAATATTGATTTTGGTCAACCAAATAAATTTGGTTGACCAAAAGTACACTATAAGTTGACAATAAAAAAATATATTATGAAGTTTTTTATAAAACATGCTGTAAAACATAATATTGGTTTTATATTAAGGTAAAAAATGAATGATAATTAAGTTGAAATTATTTTTCAATGCTAAACAAAGGAATGAAATTAAAGAAAAAGTTATTGAAAAAGTAATGTCGGATTCGAATTAATTGGTTTAAAAACCGGGAATTTGATTAGAAGGGAATTTCTGTTTAAATGGAACAATTTATTTAACGCACGAAATACATTTAACTCTTCACCCAATTAACCGATAAATTTTGGTTTTATTTAATGTTATAAAACATACATTTAAAGCATATTTAACTCAATATATTTGGAAATCAATAAATAACACTGTACTTTTGCCTCGTGATTTTTTCATAGTATTAGATTTAAGGTTAACAAAGATTGGTAGATTACCGTGAGGTAAAGCTACCTTTCGTCTTTTATAGACTTACCATAAATAACCCAACCACTAAAAGAACCCATAGTTCGTCATTTGACGAAGAACTAAAATACCGTCGTCACACATAAATATTTTCTTTTTGCAAATAATGTTGCAATTTACTGTTCTACTATAATCCCACTTTAGGAATTCTTGCCTCTTTCAAACAATTTCCTTACTTTTGCAACATAAACTCAATCACAAAGCCCAATGAACATTCTTCTCCTCGGCTCTGGCGGACGCGAACATGCAATGGCTTGGAAAATAGTTCAAAGTCCAAAACTTTCGCAGCTTTTTATTGCACCCGGAAATCCGGGAACAGCTTCTTTAGGGACGAATTTGCCGATTGCTGCCGATAATTTTCCGGCGCTAAAAAACGCCGTATTGGAAAATAAGATTGATTTAGTTGTGGTTGGACCTGAAGATCCGCTGGTAAAAGGAATTGTAAACTTTTTTGCGGATGATGATGAATTAAAAAATATTCCGGTTGTTGGACCGAATAAAGTAGGTGCACAACTTGAAGGCAGCAAAGATTTTTCAAAACAATTTATGTTCCGCCACAATATCCCAACAGCAGGATATTTAAGTGTAACCAAGGAAGATATTGCCGAAGGAATTGAATTTCTAAAAAAAATGCAACCTCCTTACGTACTCAAAGCTGATGGATTGGCTGCAGGAAAAGGTGTTTTGATTCTGAATGATTTAGACGAAACAATATCAGAATTGAAAGCCATGCTCGCCGGCAAATTCGGCACTGCGAGTAAAACCGTGGTGATTGAAGAATTTCTTTCAGGAATTGAATGTTCGGTATTTGTAATTACTGATGGGAAAAACTACAAAATTCTGCCCGAAGCCAAAGATTATAAACGTATTGGTGAAAGAGATAAAGGTCTGAATACAGGTGGTATGGGTGCTGTTTCACCTGTTCCGTTTGCCGATGCCGAATTTATGCGAAAGGTAGATGAACGCATTATTAAACCTACAATAGATGGACTTAACAGCGAAGGGATTGTTTATAAAGGTTTTATCTTTTTTGGCTTGATAAAAGTAAACAACGAACCTTTCACTATCGAATATAATGCCCGAATGGGCGACCCGGAAACAGAAGTGGTTATGTTGCGAATCAAAAGCGACTTTGTTGATTTGCTGGAAGGTGTAGCAAGCGGAAATCTGAACGAAAAAATGATACAAATTGACGATCGTTCCGCCGTTACAGTTATGTTAGTTTCAGGTGGTTATCCCGAAGAATTTGAAAAAGGAAAAATAATCAGCGGTTTGGAAAGCGTTGACGGAAGTATAGTTTTTCATGCGGGAACAGCACTGAAAGATGGAAATATTGTTACCAATGGAGGCAGGGTAATTGCGGTAAGTTCTTATGGTTCAACTAAAGCTGAAGCATTGGCACTTTCTTTTAAGAATGCAAAAAAGATTCGGTTCGATAAGAAATACCTCAGGAGCGATATAGGGTTTGATCTATAAACTACTAATTCATACAATTCGTATATAAAATGGCAAAAATATTAGTAATTGACGATGAACGCAGTATTCGGAGTACGCTGAAAGATATTCTGGAATTTGAAAAGCATCAGGTCACCTTGGCTGAAAATGGGAGGCAAGGATTGGAAGCAGCGCAGAATGGGGTTTTTGATCTGATTTTTTCGGATATAAAAATGCCTGAAATGGATGGAATTGAATTGCTTGGCCATTTGAATGATATAAATATTGAAGCTCCTATCGTTATGATTTCAGGTCATGGTAATATAGAAACGGCTGTAGAATGTATCAAGAAAGGCGCATTTGATTTTATTGTTAAACCAATTGACTTGAACCGACTGCTCATTACCGTTCGCAATGCATTGGAAAGAAACACGCTGGTTACTGAAACCAAAACATTGAAAAAGAAAGTAGCTAAACATCATCAAATGATTGGCACTTCGCCTGCCATAGAAAAAGTAAGAATGATGATTGAACGGGTTGCACTTACCGATGCCCGCGTATTGATTACCGGTGATAATGGTACGGGGAAAGAAGTAGTTGCACGCTTACTTTTTGAACAAAGCAATCGTAACGATGCACCTTATGTGGAAGTAAACTGTGCAGCCATTCCTTCCGAATTGATTGAAAGTGAACTTTTTGGACATGAAAAAGGTGCTTTTACTTCGGCCATCAAACAACGAATCGGAAAATTTGAACAGGCAGACGGAGGAACAATATTCCTCGACGAAATTGGAGATATGAGTCTTTCGGCACAAACCAAAGTGCTGCGTGTATTGCAGGAAAATGAACTGACACGCGTCGGTAGCGACAGAAGTATCAAAGTAAATGTCCGTGTGCTGGCCGCCACAAACAAAAACCTGAAAAAAGAAATTGAAAAAGGAAATTTTCGGGAAGATTTATTTCACCGCTTGAATGTTATTCCTATTCATGTCCCAAGTTTGGAAGAACGCAAAGAAGATATCCCGCTATTGGTAAAACATTTTTGTGAATTAATTTGTAGCGAACAAGGCATTCAACCCAAAAGTTTTGAAGATTCAGCTATAGAAATTCTTCAATCCCAATCCTGGACAGGGAATATCCGCGAACTGCGCAATATGGTGGAACGGTTGATAATTCTTGGTGGAGCAACGATTAGTAAAGAAGATATTGAGATGTTTGCATGAGAAACCCAAACTAAAGGGGATTAAGTTACTTTCATCTTTTATTACAACATAGTATAAACAGTTGTACTAATCCAACTTTCCATCAGTTGGCGGATTAGGGGTCATTAATTATGAATAAACTCAACGCTCAAATAAAATTTTTATTCCACGAGCAGGTTTCCAACTGGGAACTTGCACGTGTTAACTATGAAGATTTGAAAACTGTCAGAACCAAGACCTTTTCGTTTGGTGACTTTGATGTTAAAGTGCAGTTTAATCCTGCTCGAATAATTTCGTCAGGAGCAAAAGTGGATGCCAAAACCATAACCGAGCGCAAGTGTTTTTTGTGTGCAGAAAACCGACCTTCGGAACAAAACGGGATTCAATTAGGCAATTACACACTTTTGGTAAATCCTTTTCCCATTTTCCCCGAACATTTTACTATTCCTCACAAGAAACATATTGCCCAACAAATCAAAGGTTATTTTGTGGATTTACTTGAGTTGGCAAAAGTGTTAAGCGATTATGTTGTTTTTTATAATGGTCCGAAATGCGGTGCTTCCGCTCCCGACCATTTGCACTTTCAGTCCGGAACGAAGAACTTTTTACCTCTTGTTTCCGATTACAAAAGACTAAAAATAACTCATACTGAATTATTGGATGAAGGTGTGAACTATCAGATGTTCCGGTTAAAAAACTACCTGCGTACGGTTTATTGCATAGAATCGGACAACATCCAATCAGCTCAAAACCTGTTTGAAAACCTTTATATCGAATGGCAAGCAGAGAAAACCGATGAACCCATGATGAATATTCTTTGTTCATTCGAAGATGGAATCTGGTACACGTTTATTCTCCCACGTGCAGCATTTCGTCCGTGGCAATACACTGCTGAAGGCGACCAACAATTGCTCATAAGTCCAGCTGCGGTAGAGATGAGTGGCATATTTATCACGCCCATCGAGAGCCATTTTGAGCGAATTACCAAAGAAGATGTGGTAAGTATATTGGAACAAGTCACCAGATAATGTTTCATACTAAAATTTATTACTGTTATAGCAATATGTTATAGCTTTATATTAATCAATTGTATTATAAACAAAAACCTCAAAGAGTGCGAAGCATCTTTGAGAGTTTTGATAAATGAGCATTCCAGAAAACTTTTAGGAGGTATGCACTCCAAAAGGTCTGTAAAATAGAAGATAAAAATATTTAGTTGATGTCTACGAAAATCAAAATCACTTTTTTTTTAATAGTTTTGTTTTGCAGTGGAATATTGGCGCAAACTGTCAACGAATTTTCATCTGTTGACAATACGATGCTTCAAATTCCGGATTCGTCAACAAAATCGACTCAAAGCATAGCTCGTTTTATCGATAGGAAGTTTACAAATCAAAATGACAAAATTAGAGCGGTATTTTATTGGGTTGCAAAAAACATTCAATACGATATAAAAAATATGTATGCGGTTGATTTTCAGGAGGATAAAAAAGAACTTATAGACAAAGTGCTGAGAACCAGAAAAGCGGTTTGTTTTGGTTATGCTGTTCTTTTCTGCGAAATTGCCAACAAAACGGGTATAAAATCGTGTGTCGTCGAGGGTTTCACAAAGCAAAACGGGAAGGTGGATTATGTATCACATGCCTGGTGTGCCGCTTACATTAATTCCCGCTGGTATTTATTCGATCCTACCTGGGGTTCGGGCGGCATTTTAAACTCAAAATTTGTGAGTCAATTGAACGATTATTATTTCAAAACAACACCCGTAAGTTTGATTAAATCACATATTCCTTTCGATTTGCAGTGGCAATTTCTAAACTATCCTGTTACTTTTCAGGAATTTTATCAGGGAAAAACGGATTCAAATCCCCAAAAGAAGTTATTCAATTTTAATGATTCAATTGCTGCGTATGAAAAGCAAACCGAAATCGAACAATTGATCACTGCCACTCGTAGAATAGAGGAGAATGGAGGAGCCATAAATTCAATCATATTTGAAAAACTACAGTATAACAAACGAAAAGTTGAGTATATAAACAATAAACTGATTTCCGAACAATTTAATTCAGTAGTCAATAATTTCAATACCGGGATAAATTTATTAAATGAATTTATTAACTACCGAAACAAACAATTTACGCCCATCAAACCCGATTCGGAATTAAAACTTATGCTCGATAACATAGAAACTTCTTTCAATTTGGCAAAGGAAAATATCAACCAAATTAATAATCCCGATTCAAATATCTTGTCGTCAATCAACCAATTAAACAAATCGATAAACGAAGCGTATCAGAATTTGGACGAACAAAAAACGTTCTTGGAAAAATATTTGTCAACAGGGAAACTATTCAGAAAATCGTTATTTTACAAATACATATGGATGGAAATTCCAATAAACTGATATAAATGAATCAAAAAGAACCCATTATACACGTCGGAATTCTTTCCGCCACCGAAATTGAATTTATCCTGAACGGAACATTTACCACTTCGAACGGCAAAACGTACAGCAGAAAGCAGAAAGCGGAATATCGTGACGGAAAGGTGCTGTTCGACGGTGAAAGTGTGGCAGAAATTATCTTTGAATCAACCGATGCTGATTCCTCTTTCGATTTAATTGACGTGGTTATCGGTATCAATTTTCACTGGGAACGCAAGGAAAATCAACGTTTCAAAGGGGCGTTGAAAATCATTGTGGAAGATGAAAAAATCACCGCTATTAATCGTATCGGGGTGGAAGATTACCTTAGCAGCGTTATATCCAGCGAAATGAATGCCACTGCTTCCGACGAATTACTGAAAGCTCATGCCGTGATATCGAGGAGTTGGTTACTGTGTCCGTTGCAAGAGCCAAGAACAAAGAATCAAGACAAAACTACCGACTATAAACTACCGACTACCAACTATATTTTAAAGTGGTACGAACGTGATGCCCACACGCATTTCGATGTATGTGCCGACGATCATTGCCAGCGTTATCAGGGAATAACCCGAGCCTCGACTGTTGCGGTGGAGAAAGCCATAGAGGCAACCCGAGGTGAAGTGTTGTGGTACGAAGGTGAAATTTGCGATGCCCGTTATTCCAAATCATGTGGAGGCATTTCGGAAACTTTTGAAAATTGCTGGGCACCGGAGCATTATCCGTACCTTACAAAAGTCATCGACAACCCCACCGAACCGGAAGGTTTTGAGCTGGATTTGACCGTGGAAGCCAATGCCGAAAAGTGGATACGCCAATCACCCGAAGCATTTTGTAATACAACGGACAAAAAAGTATTGGAGCAGGTGTTGAATAATTACGATCAGGAAACAACAGACTTTTACCGGTGGAAGGTGGAAAATACACAAGCCGAAATTTCAGAATTAGTAAAGCGCCGTTCCGGATTCGATTTTGGAGAAATTATTGATTTAATTCCGGTTAAACGCGGAGAATCAGGCAGACTGATTGAGATGAAAATTGTCGGGACAAAACAAACCATTATTGTCGGGAAAGAACTGGAAATCCGCAAATGGCTTTCGAACTCTCACCTGTACAGTTCTGCTTTTGTGGTGGACAAATCTGATATTGTTGATGGCATTCCGCAGCATTTCACCCTGACCGGTGCCGGCTGGGGACATGGCGTGGGACTTTGCCAGATTGGTGCTGCCGTCATGGGCGAAAAAGGATATCCATACAACGAGATTTTGTTGCATTATTTCCGGGGAGCGGAATTGAAGAAAATGTATTGATTCAACTTTTCCAAAGTTTGGAACTTTGGAAAAGTTAGTCGAAAAAAGAAGAAATGCGGGGAATAAGGCATAATCAACGCATAATTTGAGGAGAAAAATTACAAGGAATAAAATAAATATAAACATCATGAGAAAACAAATCCTGATCCCTATTCTGATTCTATTCAGTTTGAACACATTCTCACAGAATCAAAAATGTGACACTACCGTTGAAAAAACAAAGATTGTATTGCAAAAAATGCCGGACAATGCATATAATGTCGTTTATGAAAATAAAAGATTTAAACTCTATTTTATAAAAGATCAGGTGATTAGATTCTCTAAATCAAGAACTTTTGGATTTGAAGACTTGGAAAAAGTAGACATAGGCCCTTTGATTAAGGAGTTAAATTCTAAAATTAGTTTAATTCAGTTTTGTGACCCAAATTGGGAGTTAAATAAAAATCCCAAAAAATATGGATATGACGAAACTAATAATAATGACGAAAAAAAAAGTTCAATGTACATTGTTGAACATAATAAGTTTCTAAGGAATTCATCTTTATTTGAAAATATTTTAGAAAGTTATTTGTTAAAAGGTCAATTTTCAATATTTGACAAAAGAAATAAGTCATTCATAAAAACGAAATATGTTTATTACATTAATAAAACTATAAATTATCCGAGTGGATATGAGAGAATTGAAAAATTTCAGCTTAAAAATGGCCTGATAATATTTAAAAAATATTCTCGTTTAAGTATAAGTGATTAGTTTTAATTTTTAGGATATAAATAAATGAAAAAAAATAATTCTCCCTGGTCTTGGATTCCAACGCTTTATTTTGCACAAGGCATTCCGTATGTAGCAGCCATGTCGGTGGCTGTGATTATGTACAAACGTTTCGGCATTTCCAATGGTGACATTGCGCTATATACCAGCTGGCTTTATTTGCCGTGGGTTATCAAACCTTTCTGGAGCCCGTTTGTAGACATGATAAAAACCAAACGTTGGTGGATTGTAACTATGCAGTTGCTGGTTGGGGCAGGATTGGCAGGAGTTGCATTTCTGATTCCCATGCCGTTTTTCTTTCAGGCAACGCTGGCTGTTTTATGGCTGATTGCGTTCAGTTCGGCCACCCACGATATCGCCGCCGATGGATTTTACATGCTGGCGTTGGATAGTCCGCAACAATCTTTTTTTGTGGGTATCCGAAGTACATTTTACCGGTTAGCCATGATCACCGGACAAGGTTTGCTGATTATCATTGCCGGAAGTCTGGAGAGTTTTACAGGACTGGAACCGATGCAGTTTACTGCCGAATCATCAAAAACGGCACAAACGGAAGTAGTGCTTCAGGCTCAAAACTATTCTGTTCCAAAAACAGACAAAATGACTTTTGTGGCATTCCCATCCGATCTGGTGCTGAACACGAATAATATTTCGCCCGACTCGCTGGCAAAAATCAAAGCTTTTGCCTTGGACGAAAACCAAAAGAACGGTTTTGTAACGGTAGAAAATAATTCTACAAATCAAAACAAGAAAAACACAGATTCCTGGTGGACACGATACATTTCAGCTCCGCTTGGCCATTTTATCAAAGCTAACTTTGGAAAAACGACCAAAAATGTATTTGCCGGCGATGGCAAAGTCGGAAATGCCGGAATCGTGGCTGTGCGACTGACCAAACAGCCTGAACCAGGGAAAACGGTGATACTCAATTCCAGTTTTGGCAAAGGCGATAAAAGTATATCCTTAGCGTCGGGCGAGCGCTTTGTATTTACCCACGAAAACTGGGACAAACCGGCTTATATAGTAGTTCAACTGGATTACAAATTGAAGGATCAGGTAAAAAGTGAATTCAAGGGAATTTCGGGAAATATTAAATTAGCCTGGAGCATCACGTTCTTTATTCTGGCCGGATTCTTTATCCTGATTTTCATTTATCACCGCTTTATTCTGCCGCGCCCCGCGTCCGATCATGCAACGGTAACCAACAGCGTCGGTGATGTATTCCGCGAATTCGGTCACACGTTTGCCACTTTCTTTCAAAAACCGGGTGTAGGTTTGGCCATTGCCTTTATGTTGTTGTACCGGCTCGGAGAAGCTCAGTTAGTAAAAATGATATCGCCGTTTCTGCTCGATGCCCGTGAGTTGGGCGGACTCGGACTGACAACCGGACAGGTTGGGTTGGTGTATGGAACAGTTGGAATTATTGCCCTGACACTCGGCGGAATTACCGGTGGAATCGCTGCATCGAGGAAAGGTCTTAAATTCTGGATCTGGCCCATGGCTCTGGCGATAACTTTACCACAAATGGCTTATGTTATGTTGTCAACATTTATGCCTGAAAACTTGATTTTTATCAATATTGCTGTGGCAATCGAACAGTTTGGGTATGGCTTCGGATTCACGGCTTACATGCTCTATATGATTTACTTTGCCGATGGCGAACACAAAACAGCGCATTATGCCATTTGTACCGGATTTATGGCACTGGGCATGATGTTGCCGGGCATGATGGCCGGTTGGTTGCAGGAATTACTGGGATATCAGCATTTCTTTATGTGGGTAATCCTTTGCACTATTCCTATGTTATCATTAATTCCTTTGCTTAAGATTGACAGGAATTACGGTAAAAAAACTGCCCCTAACCCGTAAAAGGGAATTCTATAAAACGGAAATGATTCAAATGCCGCAAATTTTTATTTACCTTTGCAACTTATTTCAATTACATACTAACTTAAAGTCCCCGCAATTTATCCCGATTTTTATCGGGAGGGGGATTTAGGGGGCCGAAAGATTTATGAAGATATTAGTTTTGGGTGCCGGAAAAATGGGCACATTTTTGACCGATGTGATGTGCATTCAGCACGAAGTTGCTTTGTTCGACACCAATCCGAAACGATTGCGTTTTGTTTTCAACACCTACCGCATGACCGAATACGAAGAAATCCGCGAATTTGAACCGGAATTGGTGATTAACTGCGTAACACTGAAATTCACCATTGAAGCTTTTCAGGCTGTGTTGCCGTATTTGCCGAAAAATTGTATCATTTCGGATATTGCCTCGGTAAAGACAGGCTTGCTGGAATATTACGAAAGTACCGGCATGCGCTATGTTTCCACTCACCCCATGTTCGGCCCGACTTTTGCCACGCTTGATAACCTGAGTACACAAAGCGCCATCATCATTTCCGAATCCGATCACATGGGCAAAGCTTTTTTCAAAGATTTGTACGGATCGTTACGTTTGAAAATTTTCGAATATTCTTTCGACGAACATGACGAAACCATTGCTTATTCGCTGTCCATCCCGTTTGCATCGACGTTGGTTTTTGCGTCGGTAATGAAACATCAGGAAGCTCCGGGAACAACCTTCAAACGACACATGGATATTGCCGAAGGGTTATTATCAGAGGATGATTATCTGTTGACGGAAATTCTTTTTAACCCGAATACACCCAAACAAGTCGAAAATATACGCGCCGAGTTGAAAGTATTGTTGGATATCATTGAAGCAAAAGACTCAGAACGAATGCTGGCGTTTCTGACAAAGGTGAGGAAGAATATAGAATAGATAATTGATAAGATATGTAACTAATTTTTTATCTTTTCCCCGATTTTCTATTTCCAAAACCACCCGTTGACGGCTTTCCACTTCGTGGTGAGCCGTTTTTTATGCCTCGCAGTTCTTTAGACTTGGGATTTGGATTAGTTGAGCGATTGGCCTTTTTTGAAGTTTTGGAGTTTTGAATTCCACGTTCCAAAGTCTTTGGTCTTGACTCTTGATTCTTGATTCTTATTTCTCGAGTCGAAGATGAATTTGCAATATCAGCCATAATCTGCTCCATTTCGTCAGGTTGCAATTGACGCCATTCACCGATTGGAAGTCCTTTCAGACTAATATTCATAATTCGGATACGTTCCAGTTTTGTCACTTCATATTCAAAATGCTCACACATGCGACGAATTTGACGGTTCAAACCTTGAATTAAAGTAATTCGAAATGAAAAAACAGATTCTTTCACCACTTTGCATTTCTTTGTCATTTCGCCCAAAATGGGAACACCAGCACCCATTTTCTGAATAAATTCGTCAGTAATGGGTTTGTTCACGGTAACCAGATATTCTTTTTCGTGTTTGTTTCCGGCGCGCAAAATTTTGTTGACAATATCGCCGTTGTTCGTGAGGAAAATCAAACCTTGCGATTCTTTGTCGAGTCGACCGACAGGGAAAATGCGTTCGTGATAACCGATATAATCGATAATAGAATCTTTCACGCCAATTTCGGTGGTACTGATAATGCCAACGGGTTTGTTGAATGCCAGAAACACAAAATCGGTGCCTTCTTTGGCTTCAATCAAGTTGCCATTGAGCGTTACTTTATCTCGTGCAGATACCTGATCACCTATGTTGGCACGTTGCCCATTCACAAAAACATGACCTTGTTCGATATATTTGTCAGCTTCACGACGGGAACAAATGCCACTTTCGCTCATAAATTTATTTAATCGGATGTTATAGGCCATTTTGGTTGATTTATTAGTTAGTTTTTGTCTTGGTTCTAAAATCTATTGTCTCAATACATCGAGCAATTCGCTTATTACCATTGCACTAGCTCCCCATATTTCGGCATTGGTAACATCAAAATAGGGCGCATTGGAACCGGCTTTCAAAGAATTAACATAGAAATCTTTTTCTTTTCGCACTTCCGGTTTGAAAAAATCTTCGAAAGGAATTTCAATCACCTCATCCACTTCACGTTCTTCAATTTTATATTTTGGTCTTTCAGACAAATAACCCACAAAAACACTAATGAGAAAGTTACTTGGCGGAACATAAATATCTGATAATCTGCCTAAAATTTCAATTTTATCTTTTGGAATTCCAATTTCCTCTTGAATTTCACGCAAAGCTGTTATCATTATTTCTTTATCTTCTTCCTCGTATCTTCCACCCGGAAATGCAATTTGCCCGGAGTGAATTCCAACATAATGGCTTCGCCGGATAACTATCATTTTCAGTGTATCGTTTTCATGAAAAAAGAGAATAAGCACGGCGCTTTTTTTTGCATTTTGGGTATTCTCTTTATCGTTGATGAAATCCTGAATACGATGTTGAAGTGCCATTTTTATGTGCGAAGCAGTACCCGGCAGAGGATTTGAAAGTTTATTTTTTAATTCTTGTTTAGTTATCAACATACTTTCATATATAAATTTCCCGTAGATTACACAGATTTTTGCAGACCAAACATCTGCAATTTTAAGCGCAATCTGTGGGAAATATAAATATTACTGACAAATCACGCATCCTTCACACTTGGACAATTCGCCGCGAAGACGCTTTTCCACCAACAGTTTAATGCGATCTTGCAAAGCGGGAATGCGGATATTTTCAATCACGTCGTTGGTGAAAGCAAACATAAGCAGCAGTCTTGCTTCCGACTCTGGAATACCACGAGATTGCATGTAGAACTTCGCAGTTTCGTCCAACTGACCAATGGTGGCTCCGTGCGAGCATTTTACGTCGTCGGCATAAATTTCCAATTGCGGTTTAGTACGCATTTTAGCCGTTTTATTGAGTAGAATATTCCGGTTGGTTTGGAATGCCGATGTTTTTTGTGCATCTTTTGCCACATATAATTTTCCGGTAAATCCACCCTTTGCCATACCGTCCAGCACGTATTTAAACAATTCGCGGCTGTTGCAATTCGGTTTATTGTGAATAATGGACGTGAAATTATCCACTTGTTGGTTTTTGTCGCCAATCACCATGCCGCAAAGCAAGGTTTCGCAATGTTCACCATCCAAATCAATCTCAATAGTATTGCGTGTAACGCCGTTGTGAAGGGTAATCACGTTAGCCAACACATTAGATGATGGGTGTTGGTCAATCAGTAAAGTGGATAAGTTGGTGGTTTTGGTATGTGTATTTTCGAGTTTGTAATGTTCGTATGTTGCATCTTCACCCGCAAAAACTTCAGTAACGCGATTGGATAGGAAGTGAACTTCATCCACGGTATGATCGCAAACCAACAATTGCGCTTTGGCACCTTCTTCGAGGATAATCAGGTTATGACTGTTGGCCATAAAATCGACATCCGAACGCATAATGTTTACTAATTGCACGGGTTTATCGAGTACGACGTTTTTTGGAACATACATAAAGAAACCATCCTGCGCAAAAGCACCGTTGAAAGCTATCAAGCCATCATTTTTTGTTGTGCTGAGTTTTCCAAAATAATTTTTCACTAACTCGGGATGTGTAGTCGCTACTTCTTTCAAACTGCCAATGATGACGCCTTTGGGCAAAGCTTTATTGCGTGGTTCATTGACAGGATAAAAAGCATCATTCACCACAAAATAGAGATACGAATGAATACCCGGTACATCGCACTGGAAAACCTCGTAAGGATTTACAGGAATAGGAATACGGTTGATATTCAATCCGTAATCTATGGAAAGCGGCTCTTTTAGGTCGGTGTATTTGTAATTTTCCAACGCAACGGTCGGGAAACGCAACGCTTCGAACAACGCAAAAGCGTCGTCGCGCGAGTCGTTCATCACCGCAGCCGAATGCTTTTTGATGCTTTCGTGTTGTTGTTTATATAGGTCGATATATTGTTGTTCCATAATAGTTACGGGTTACAAATTACGAGTCACAAGTTTAGTAAACAAGTAGACAAGTAAACGAATAGACGGAATAAAGGAAATGATTTGCAAATTATTTAAGATTTAAGAAGCAATTAATATCAATAAATGTCACCGAGCTAATATCTTTTAATTAGCATATTGGCAAATTAGCAAATTAGCACATTATATATTTTCTTCCACTTCTTTTTTAATCCAGTCGTAGCCTTTGTCTTCGAGTTCCAAAGCAAGTTCTTTTCCACCGGTTTTTACGATTCGGCCATCGTAGAGCACGTGAACAAAATCGGGCACGATGTATTCCAACAACCTTTGATAATGAGTAATCACAATGCTGGCGTTATCGGGACGTTTCAACTTGTTTACACCGTTGGCCACAATACGCAAGGCATCAATATCCAAACCGGAATCTGTTTCGTCCAGAATAGCCAAACGCGGTTCGAGCATAGCCATTTGGAAAATTTCATTCCGTTTCTTCTCGCCACCCGAAAAGCCTTCGTTGACAGAGCGATTGGCCAGTTTGTTATCCATTTCCACCAAGGTTTTCTTTTCGCGCATGATGCGCAAAAAATCGGTTGCCGAAAGCGGTTCCATATTTTTATATTTGCGATGTTCGTTTAAAGCCGTACGCATAAAGTTTACCATACTTACACCCGGAATTTCGACCGGATATTGGAAACTGAGAAAAATCCCTTCGCGAGAACGATCTTCAGGAGTTAATTCCAATAAATTTTTTCCGTAAAAAGTAACTTCGCCTTTGGTTACTTCAAAAGTCTGATTTCCTGTAAGCACGGACGCAAGTGTTGATTTTCCGGCACCATTCGGTCCCATAATGGCGTGTATTTCACCTGGACGAACTACTAAGTCCAATCCTTTTAGGATTTCCTTGCCATTGATATTGGCGTGTAGGTTTTTGATTTCAAGCATAATATTACCCCTAGCCCCTAAAGGGGAATTAAGTTAGTTATTCTCTTTGTATTTGAGTATAAATTGTTTTATAAATAATATAAATTGACTCCACAAAAGCCCCCTTTAGGGGGTTGGGGGTCTTTTATCCAACACTTCCTTCCAGTGTGATTTGCAGCAGTTTTTGTGCTTCCACGGCAAATTCCATCGGCAATTGGTTTAATACTTCTTTGGCATAACCGTTTACAATTAATCCCACGGCGTCTTCTGTCGAAATGCCGCGCTGGTTGCAATAAAATATCTGATCTTCGTTTATTTTTGATGTCGTTGCTTCGTGTTCCACAATGGATGTATCGTTGTTCACTTCCATATAAGGAAAAGTATGTGCGCCACATTTATCGCCAAGCAGCAAACTGTCGCATTGCGAGAAGTTTCGAGAATTTTCGGCTGCCGGATTTATCTTCACTAAGCCGCGGTAACTGTTTTGACCAAATCCGGCCGAGATTCCTTTTGAAAGAATGTGACTGCTGGTATTTTTACCGATATGGAGCATTTTTGTTCCGGTATCAGCTTGTTGGTGGTGATTGGTTACCGCCACAGAATAAAACTCAGCCGACGAATTATCGCCCAATAAAATACAACTTGGATATTTCCAGGTAATGGCAGAGCCGGTTTCCACCTGCGTCCACGAAATTTTGGAGTTTTCGCCTTTGCAAATTCCCCGTTTTGTTACGAAGTTGTAAATACCGCCTTTCCCGTTTTTATCGCCCGGATACCAGTTTTGGACGGTGGAATATTTCACTTGTGCATTTTTCATCGCCACAATTTCCACAATGGCCGCGTGAAGTTGATTTTCGTCGCGCATTGGCGCAGTACAACCTTCGAGGTATGAAACGTAACTATCTTCGTCGGCAATAATCAACGTTCGTTCAAACTGACCGGTATTCATGGCATTGATGCGAAAATAAGTGGAAAGTTCCATCGGACAGCGAACACCTTTTGGAATATAGACAAAAGAACCATCTGAAAATACGGCGCAATTGAGAGTTGCAAAAAAATTATCGGTATACGGAACCACCGAACTCATGTATTTTTGAACCAAATCCGGATGATGTTCAACGGCTTCGCTGAACGAGCAGAAAATAATACCCAGTTCCGAAAGGCTTTCTTTAAAAGTAGTTTTCACCGAAACGCTATCCATAACTGCATCAACCGCGATACCGGATAGTGCCATTCGTTCGTGAAGCGGAATGCCCAATTTTTCGAATGTTTTCAACAATTCGGGATCGACTTCGTCCAGACTTTGCGGAGCATTTTTACGTGGAGCGGCGTAATATGCAATGCTTTGATAATCAATTTTGGGAATATCGAGATGCGCCCATTCCGGCATTTTCATCGTTAACCAATGACGGTAGGCTTTCAGGCGAAATTCGAGCATCCATTCCGGTTCATTTTTCTTGGCAGAAATAAGCCGCACCACATCTTCACTGAGTCCAATTGGAATAATATCGGTTTCAATGTCGGTGGTAAATCCGTATTTATAATCGCCTTGGGTGACTTCGTGTAATATATCTGTTGACATGATTGTTACAATTCATAATTTATGGTTCACAATTTTATTGAATAAGTTGTGAATGAAATTTTAGACTGCAAAAGTACAAAAAAATTGCGTTTTATACCGCAAATTCCCTTGTTTGAATGCAGTAAACAACATAACACACGACAGCCATTTTTGTTTTAAACAAAAGAACAGAAAAATTTCGTTGAATTTCCCTGTTCTTCTAAAAAGCTATTTTAAAAAATCAATTAATCATTAATATCCTACCGTTTGCGCTAAAATAAACTTGTAATTTTCTCCAAGATTCATTGCTTTTAGTAATTCCACTTCTTTTGCACCGGCACGCACTACGCATTTCAATCCTTCAGAAGCACAATACAGATAAACGTTTTGACCGCAAAATCCAGAATCCATCATAGCCATTTGAAAATTATCATTCGCATTTCGGGCTTTGGCAATGAAAAGTAAATTGAGCGGAGCGGTGTCAACAAAGGTTTGTTTCCCTGCCAAACTGCGATAATCACCTTTTACTACCGGTTCCAACTGATGTTTTTTTGGATTGTAGAAATAAATTCCATTAGCCAACACTGCATAAGTTTGCAGCGGATAAAGTCCCATGGCAGATGGAACGGTGCGTTTTCCATTGGTACGATTTATTCCGTTGGCAACCCACAAAATTTCCGAAAGATGTTTCAATGAAAGATTTCGTGTATCAAATTGTCTGTCCGATTTCCGATGCAAAATGGCTTGCATAAGCGGTTTTCCACCCAAGGTGTCGGGAGCTAATAATTTGATGGTGTCAAAAGTTGTCAACACCATCGGTGCGTTTGTCATTTTAGTCTTTGTTGTTTGGGCTGACGCAAAAGTCACAACCAACATTGAGATTACAAATAATAACTGTTTCATGATTGAATTTGAGTTTAATGATTTACTAAACGGCAAATTTACAACTTTTTCATCTATTTTTGTGTTTTAATGGCTTATAACTCTCAAACTTCAAACTTTTTTAATGAACTACATTCCATCTAAACCAAATACATTAGGCTTAATTCAACTGATCGACATCGATTTACGTGAAATTGTTCCGTTTATCGACTGGACATTTTTCTTTATGGCGTGGCGCATGTCCGGCAAATACGAAGGCATCGAGACAGCCTGCGATTGTGAATCATGTAAAGTTGGCTGGTTACTTCAATTTCTTCCCGAAGAACGGCCAAAAGCGGAAGAAGCTTTGAAACTTTACAAAGATGCCCGGAAAATGTTATGCCAAATGTTGGATGAGAAAATTGTGTCGGTAAATGCCTCGTTCGGAGTTTTTGAAGGGTTTGCTAAAGAGGATGACATTTATATTCAACAAGATAATGAAACAATAATAGTTCCGACACTTCGTCAGCAACATGCCGCCACCGATGGTTTTTGTTATTCGTTAGCCGATTTTGTAGCTCCCGAAAACGATTATGTTGGCGTTTTTGCCACCACCATTCAAGGTGTTGAAGCTTATGCCGAAACATTCGAAAAAGACGATGATGTGTATCATTCAATTTTAGTTAAAACGCTATCCGATCGACTCGCAGAAGCCACTGCCGAATGGTTGCACTGGAAAGTTCGGAAAGAATATTGGGGTTATGCTGCTGACGAGAATTTATCGGTAAAAGAAATGTTGAAAACACAATATAGCGGCATTCGTCCGGCCGTGGGTTATCCTTCTTTACCCGACCAATCCATTATTTTTGCATTAGAACCGATTCTAAAATTCAATGAAATTGGCATTCAACTCACCGAAAACGGGGCTATGTTTCCCAATGCTTCGGTGTGTGGTTTGTACTTTGCACATCCGCTATCAAAATACTTTATGATTGGCAAAATTGATGAAAATCAGTTGACCAATTACGCCCACCGACGTGGAAAGAAACCCGAAGAAATTAAAAAATGGTTGGCCTCTAATTTATAATATGCTAATGTGCCATTGAAAAGATTCCATTATTCCTTTATTTTTATATTATCACATTGGCACATTAACACATTGAATAATTGGCACATTTTTTCTTACCTTTGCATTTCAATTATTTAGTAAAAGGATGCGAATCGATATTATTTCCGCCGTACCTGAATTACTGGAAAGTCCGCTGAATTATTCCATTGTGAAACGTGCCAAAGAAAAAGGGCTGGTGGAAATTGTCGTGCATAATTTGCGCGATTATACCACCAACAAGCACCGCCGCGTGGACGATTATGCATTTGGTTTCAGCGCAGGAATGGTTATGCAGATCGAACCGATTGACCGAATAATTACAAAACTAAAAAGTGAAAGAGTCTACGACGAAGTGATTTACACTTCACCCGACGGTGAAAAATTTGATCAAAAAATGGCAAACAAACTATCGATGTGCAGTAATCTAATTATTCTTTGCGGACATTATAAAGGCATCGATCACCGCATTCGCGAACATTTGATTACCAAAGAAATAACCATTGGCGATTATGTACTCACCGGCGGCGAACTTCCTGCAGCCATCATGACTGACGCTATTGTGCGACTTATTCCCGGTGCTATTGGCGATGAAATGTCGGCTTTGTCTGATTCGTTTCAGGACAATTTACTGGCACCACCTGTTTATACCCGACCTGCTGAATACAAAGGGTGGAAAGTGCCGGATATTTTGCTTTCCGGTCATCAGGCCAACGTGGACGAATGGAATCACCAGCAATCGGTTGAACGAACGAAGTTGTTGAGGCCGGATCTTTTAAATGAAGAATGAAAAAATGGAAAAATGAATAATTGTCAGATTTGGTTGTATTTATTATTCATTAATCTGATAAGTGGAATTATCTTTGTTTACGACAAACATGCAGCCAGAAAAAACCGTCGACGAATCCCCGAACTGACCTTGCATTTACTTGAAATTCTGGGTGGCGTGTTTGCCAACTTTCTGCTAATGTACTTTTTGCGACATAAAAACCAAAAGTTTAGTTATTGGGTTTGGACGTGGATTGTGATGATTGGATGGATGATAGTTGTTTTTTTAGCAATATTGAATTGATTGTTTTGTAATTTCAAACAAAACACTTACCTTTGGCGTTAGTAATTTAAATCGATAGTATGATTATTTCTTTTGGTTCAAAAGATACTGAGAAAATATGGGAAGGTAAAATAATTAAAAGAATTCCTATTGAAATTCAACAAATTGGTCGCCGAAAGCTAAGAATGTTGAATAACTCACAGACGATTCTTGATTTGAGAATTCCCCCTTCAAATCGATTAGAAAAACTATCTGGTAAATTATCGGATTTTTACAGTATCCGAATTAATGATCAATGGAGAATCATTTTCAAATGGGAAAATAATCATACATTGGAAGTAGAAATTATTAATTATCATTAAAATAAATACAAATGGACAAATTAAACAACATACACCCCGGAGAAATTTTAAACGAAGAGTTTTTGATTCCAATGGAAATTTCGGCCTATAAACTTTCGAAAGATTTGGAAATTCCTCAAACCCGTATTTCTCAAATTATAAGAGGGAACCGGAGAATTACGGCTGATACAGCATTGAGACTTAGCTCTTACTTTGGTAATTCTGCAAAATTCTGGCTGGGCTTACAAGATGATTTTGATATTGAAGAAGAAAATTTAAGTCAAACTATTGTTTTTGATAGAATTAGAAACAGGAAATCTATACAGCCAGCAGTTTAATTTATAAAGTACATTATATCATATATTTACGCTCTCATGACAAAAATTAAAGCAAGCATAATTGGCGGCGCAGGATATACTGCTGGTGAATTAATCCGCATTTTGATTAACCATCCGAATGTGGAAATCGCATTTGTAAACAGTAGCAGTAATGCCGGAAATCCAATTACTGACGTTCACAGTGGGTTGATTGGTGAAACCGATTTGGTTTTCACGTCCGAATTGCCTTTAGGTGAAGTGGATGCGCTTTTTCTTTGCTCGGCACACGGCGATAGCAAAAAGTTTATGGACAATAGCGAAGTTCCAACTTCGGTAAAAATCATAGACTTGTCGACCGATTACCGCACCAAAAGCCCGAACCACGATTTTGTGTACGGTTTGCCCGAACTGAATCGCAATGAAATCCGCACGGCCAAGCGCGTTGCCAATCCAGGTTGTTTTGCAACGGCTATTCAGCTGGCATTGATTCCGTTGGCTGCAGCCGGTTTGCTTACCGACGAAATTCATGTAACTGCCATTACAGGTTCCACAGGAGCAGGTGTGAAACCGTCTGAAACATCGCATTTCAGCTGGCGAAACAACAATATTTCCATTTACAAACCTTTCAGTCACCAGCATTTGGAAGAAATTGGTCAATCACTCCGTCAGCTACAACCCGGATTCAAGAAAGCAGTGAATTTTATTCCTGTTCGTGGAAATTTTGCTCGTGGAATTTATGCTACGACTTATACACAATGCGCTTTGAATTTGGAAGATGCGAAGAAATTATTTGCAGATTTCTATAAAGATGCCGCTTTTACGTTTGTTGTTGATAAAAATCCCGATTTGAAACAAGTCGTAAATACAAACAAAGGCATTGTTTATTTGGAAAAACACGGCGACAAATTGTTGATTGTTTCGATGATTGACAATTTATTAAAAGGCGCTTCGGGTCAGGCGGTTCAAAACATGAATTTGATGTTCGGATTGGACGAAAAAACAGGATTAGGTTTGAAATCTATCGGATTTTAAGATTGGAATCGTAAAATTCCGATTCATCGAACAGTCAAGAAAGGTAAAAATGTCACATTTTTGAAATATAATCAAGCTTTAATGTTAAATGCGTGTTATAAAACATGTTTTTGGTATAAATATTTCGGTATACACTTGCAAATGTACAAAACACACCTTACCTTTGCATCGTGATTTTTTCATAGTATTAGATTTAAGGTTAACAAAGATTGGTAGTCAGGCGTGACTACCTTTCGCGTTTTATAGAGGTTTCATTTCCAAAACAGCATATTACGAGTTCTGAACAAAAGTTTCGGAGCTCTTTTTTTTTATGAAACGAATCATTTATTTTTATTACTTTTGACAAGAAAAAAAATGAAAAATGAAAAACAAGAATATTCAAACAGAAATAGATGCTTGCTATTTATATCGCAAACTATCAGAAAATGAGAAAGATGAAGCTGTAGCTAACATTTTTCGACAAATGGCAGAAATAGAACTAGGTCACGCTGAAGCCTTTGCACGAAAGGAAAATATATCCACAGAAAATTTAATACAACCTTCGTGGCGGGCACAAACCTTAAATTTAATCGGAAAACTGTTCGGTTACGACTATGTTCTGGAAGCATTGCTTGACACTGAGAAAAGTCTTTCAAATTCAATCATCAATGCCAAAGAAAAGAATAAAATGGAGATTACCGGAACGGAAACCAACCATGTGAAAATTCTTTGGTCGATATTGGAGAATGACAAAAAAATAAGTGGCACGCAACATGCAAAATTTGAAACACGCCACCGATCGGTTGGTGGCAATGCCATTCGTGCAGCTGTGTTAGGTGGAAACGATGGATTGTTATCCATTTTCAGTTTGGTAATGGGAGTTTCGGGTGCAACCGGCGGAAATCATAGTGTTTTGTTGGCCGGAATTGCCGGATTACTTGCCGGCGCCATGTCCATGGCGTTGGGCGAATGGATTTCGGTAAAAAGTTCGCAAGAACTGTACGAAAACCAAATGGCAATAGAAATGGACGAATTAGAAACCAATCCCGAAGGCGAAGAAAAAGAATTGGCATTGATTTATATGGCAAAAGGAATTCCGGAATCGCAGGCACTTACCATGGCAAATGAGATAATGAAAGATAAAACTCATGCGCATGAAGTGTTGGTGAAAGAAGAACTTGGCATAAATCCTGAAGAATTGAAAGGTTCAGCTACCGAAGCCGCATTTTACTCGTTTTTGTTATTTACCCTGGGTGGAATCATTCCGCTAATTCCGTTTATCTTTGTCAGAGGAATTCATGCAATAATATTGAGTATTTTATTGAGTACGATTGGTTTATTTCTGATAGGGGCAGCTATAACACTTTTTACAGGTAAAAACCTTTGGTTTTCGGGCTTTCGCATGGTCGTTTTCGGATTGATGGCTGCAGCTATTACTTATGGAATTGGAGATTTGATTGGACTGGCTATTAAGTAGTTATGCTTTTTTCGACAATCAGTAATCAATTTAAAAGTTGAAACTGTCATTTTAGGAAAATAAAAAAATAACATTAAAACATTTGCCAATTCTAATAAATGTAGTACTTTTGTACTACAAAATATCGCGGAGTGGAGCAGTGGTAGCTCGTTGGGCTCATAACCCAAAGGTCGTTCGTTCGAGTCGGACCTCCGCAACTAGCAAGGAATGTTTACAAGCATTCCTTTCTTTATTAAAGTCAATTGAAATGTTTTATGTTTACGTTTTATATAGTGTTGATTATCAAAGAATCTATATTGGATTTACATCAAATATAGAATCGAGACTTTTTGCACACAATCATCCTTCAAATAAAGGTTGGACTAAAAATTTTCAACCTTGGAATATTTTATATACTGAACAATATGAAAATAAATCTGATGCAATGAAAAGAGAAAAACAATTGAAGTCAGCAAAAGGAAGGGAATTTATTAAAAATTTAACTTTAAAGGTGTAGTTCGTTGGACTTATATCCGCCAGCTGGCGGACTTTCGTTCGAGTCGGACCTCCGCAACTACAAAGGAATGTTTATAAGCATTCCTTTTTTTATTAAAGTCAATTGAAATGTTTTTTGTTTACGTTTTATATAGTATTGATTCCTAAATACTATTCTTGTTTTTTTGCTCTTTCCGCTTCCAATTGTGCTCTGGATTTACTTTGAGTAACAATATATACACCTGCAAAAACCAGTACGGATGACAATGCTTTTTCAACACCAAAAACATCGATGCCAATGGCAACAGCTACCATTGAAGCTACAATGGGTTGAACGTAATTGTACATACTCAAGGTTGTTGGGCGTAGCACTTTCTGACCGAGGGGAAGGAATAAATAGCCCAAAAAGGTGGCAAAAATGACCATGTAGCCAATTCGCCAGTAAGTTCCGGTAGTGAGTAATGCAAAATCAGTTTGAATAAGTGGTTTATAACAAAAAGGAAAACAAACGATTGTGCCAAATAGAAACATCCACTTCATAACCGTGATGGAGGAATAGCGCGTTATCAGATTTTTGAAAAGCGTGAGATAAACTGCAAATGAAGCAACTGCACCGAAAATAATCATATTTCCCAGAAAATTACTTTTCCCGACATGAACCGTGTGACTGTTGAAAACCAACAACAAAGCACCGGAAGCTCCTACCAACACTCCTACTGCTTTCATTAATGTGATAGGTTCCTTGATAATCATTGCTGCCAAAATCATGGTAAGAATGGGTAACATGGTAATCACGATGGAGGCATCGATAGGAGAAGTCATTGACAACCCGATAAAATAGGGCAATTGATTCAATGTGAGCCCAAACAAGGATGCGAAAAACAACAAAAAAAGGTCTTTTGCCGGCACATGTTCTTTTTTGACAAAAACCGAAGCAATCCAGAAAAGCAACATTCCGCCTCCAAGTCTGAAAAACGTAAGCGTGTACGGACTTAAAATTTCAGGCATTAAAGTCCTTGACACAGGTATATTTAAGCCAAAAATCACATTAGCCGAAAACATAGCTATATGTCCGTTGAGTTTATTTTTTTCCATAATGATAAATAAGGCACAAAGGTAGTAAATATGTCAGCTCCAGCAAGTAAAGAAATAATGAAGAAGGATTATTGGTTCGGAACAATTTACTTTTTTTCGGATTTTTGCATCAGCCCTCTTGCAGTTTCAAAAAATCGCTGTATATTTGCACCCGCTAAACCGAAAAAGGTACCATAGCTCAGTTGGTAGAGCAAAGGACTGAAAATCCTTGTGTCCCCGGTTCGATTCCTGGTGGTACCACAGCTAAAAAGACGGTTACATGAAGAAGTAACCGTCTTTTTTATATGATTTTTTCCGCCTTTACCACCAGCACATCATCTAATTTGGTAGTAAAGCAAGGTGAGAGTTTTTCATTCTTGAGTTTCCATTTACGGTCGAAACCCTGCGCGGCAATTTTCACTTTTTGTCTTCCGAATGATTCGTTCAGATTATCCATCACCCTCATTACTTTGTTGAATTTTTCACGATCGCGTGTATCAAACAAATCGCCTTGCAACGGTCGTTCATGCACAATCTCACTCACAATTACTCCGGCTTTTTTATATCGATAACCTTCTTTGAAAATGGATTTTAACCCATTCAATGCAAAATATATCAACTCTGTTGAGTCATTGGTTGGAACAGGAAGTTGAATCACAGTTTGATTATAATATTGGGGTTGATTAGTGGCAAAAGGATTGGTATGAATAAAAACCATGATGACTGAAGCCAGCGAATGTTGATGACGTAATTTTTCAGCACACGAAGCGGCAAAATTTGCCACTGCTTCGGAGATAGGAGCCATTTCGGTGAGCCGCTCGCCAAAACTGCGCGAAGTACAAATGGATTTTTTTGCCGAAGGTATTTCCATTTCAAAACAAGGAGTTCCACGCAATTCCATCCAGATTCGCTCGCCCACCACGCCCATCGTATGACGCACCCAACTTTTGGTTCGTTGCGTAAAATCCCAGGCGGTACTTATGTTGTAATATTGTAGTTTCTTTGAATATTGTCGACCAATTCCCCAAACATCGCCAATTCCGGTCATTTTCAGTGCTTTTTCGCGTTTCTCGTCTGTATCGATTATACAAACTCCTTTGTAATTCTTATGTTTTTTGGCAAATTTATTTGCCACTTTAGCAAGCGTTTTAGTGGGTGCAATGCCCAGACTGACGGGAATCCCCGTATTTCGTGTGACGGTTCGGACAATTTTTTCGCCGAGCGTTTTCATGTCAATTTTTTCAAAACCTTCGAGCAAAAGAAAGACTTCATCAATGGAATATATTTCCATATCGGGCACAAACGAAGCAACGGTATTCATGACCCGATGCGACATATCGCCATACAAGACATAATTCGACGAAAAAACATGAACCTGATTCGACTCAATCAAATCTTTCAGTTTATAAGCAGGCTCGCCCATCGGAATTCCCAGCGCTTTTGCCTCGGAAGAGCGTGCAATAACACAACCATCGTTGTTGGAAAGCACCACGACAGGTTTGCCATTGAGCGAAGGATTAAAAACCCGTTCGCACGAAGCGTAGAAATTATTGCAATCGAGAAGACCGTACATGATAATGTGCTAATATGCCAATGTGCTAATTTAATAATGAAAAAATGCGCTTAATACCCAATTAACCAGTCAACTAATCAACCTTTTCGCTTGTGATTTTTAATTGAATACGTCACCACACCCCAAATACAAAAGTTATTTTCTTCTGTCACTTTTATAGGCTGAAAGTTCGGATTTGCCGGAATAAGATAAACGGCATCCGGTTGAATCTTAATGTATTTCAACGTAAATTCACCATCGATAAAGCAAACTGCTGTGTCGCCGTCTTGTGGTTCAATGCTTTTGTCAATCACCAATATATCGCCATCTACTATTCCTGCATCTTTCATCGACGAGCCTTTTACCCGACCGTAAAACGTGCTCGACGGATTGGAAATCAATTCCTTGTTCAGGTCAATTTTCAGGTCGATATAATCTTGCGCCGGACTTGGAAATCCTGCTGCAATTCCGCCATCCACTAAGGGCAAGGGCAAAATAGTGCTACTGTTCACCGAATAGAAATCGATAGTGGAAGAACCGGCTATTTTGCTGGCTTTTTGCATATTAAATCAATTGAAATGTTCATTTATTATAATCACAAAGTAACGCATTTTGTTTCATAAAAAATCGATTTAAATCTGATTCTGTGATTAAAAAAAATAAAATTTTGAAACCAAAAAATATTTCAACTGCCGAACAGCCTCATTCTAATAATATCAATTTTGTTTATTTAGGAAATGAATGTTTTTTTGTACATTTGCAAAAGTTTCTCTCGAACTTGCCTAAATAATTTATTTAACCAATTTCCAATACCATACATGAACACTATTCAGATTAAAGACAAAAAATTCGTATTATCCATTCCTGAAAAGGAGATTCAAAAGGCAGTTCGCGAAGTGGGCGAAATAATGAATCGTGATTTAGCCGATAAAAATCCACTTTTTATTTGTGTGCTGAACGGCGCATTTATGTTTGCAGGCGATTTAATGAAAATCGTGAATGTTCCTTGCGAAATTACCTTTATCAAATTGTCGTCTTACGAAGGTTTATACACCACCGGTACTGTAAAAGAGATAATTGGTTTGAACGAAAGTGTGGTGGGTCGAAATGTGGTGGTTGTTGAAGATATTGTGGATACCGGTATCACGATGGAACGTATTTTAGGATCGTTGCTTGCCAAAGGTGCCAGTGAAATTCGAATTGCAACTTTTTTGCAGAAACCCGATGCTTTGCAACGCGACATTCATGTTGATTATGTAGCCATGAAAATTCCAAACGATTTTATTGTCGGATATGGACTTGATTATGACGGATATGGACGAAATTTGAAAGAAATTTACACAGTTGTTTCGGATTAAATAACCAATGAAAGTATAAAAAATGTTGAACATTATTATTAGTGGTGCACCCGGTTCCGGGAAAGGGACACAAAGCGACTTGATCGTAGAAAAATATACGTTAAAGCATTTATCAACAGGCGATTTGCTTCGAAAAGAAATGGCAGAAAAAAGTGAACTGGGACAAATGGTCGAAAGTTATATTTCGAGAGGCGAATTAGTCCCCGACAATATGATTATTGATATTTTATTAAAACACATTGAAAATCAGGCCGAGGATAGCAATGGAATTATTTTGGATGGATTTCCACGCACCGTTGCGCAAGCCGAAGCATTGGAAATTATGCTTAAAAAACTGGATAAAGAAATTTCGGTTTTAATTGATGTAAAAGTTGATGAAAACGAACTGATAAAGCGCCTGATAATGCGTGGTCAGACTTCGGGACGTTGTGATGATAAGCTGGAAACAATCAAAAAACGATTGGATGTATACCATACATTAACCGAACCAGTAAACGAGTTTTATAAAAATTCCGGCAAATATATTTCCATCGATGGGATGGGTACAATAGCAGAAATTTTTGATCGGATTTCACAGACTATTGATTCAAAACGATAATTATCAGCATTTTAAAATAAAATTCAAAACACATCTGAAACTAATTCCGGTGTGTTTTGTTATCTCATAAACTAAATCAAATAAATGGCAAGTTCAAACTTTGTAGATTACGTAAAGATATTTTGTCGTTCGGGCAAAGGTGGACCGGGTTCAAAACATTTATACCGCGACAAACTAACTCAAAAAGGAGGACCCGATGGTGGAGACGGCGGACGTGGAGGTCATATTATTTTACGTGGAAGTAAAAATCACTGGACTTTGATTCATCTCAAATACGCCCGACATATTCACGCCGGTGATGGTGAAGGTGGCAGTCTGAGTCGCAGTTTCGGAAAAGAAGGTGAAGATAAAACAATAGAAGTTCCTTGTGGTACAGTGGTTTATGATGCCGAAACCGGTGAATTCTTATGCGATATTACCGAAGACGGCGAAGAAGTTATTTTGATAAAAGGTGGACGTGGCGGACAAGGTAACTGGCACTTTCGTACTGCAACCAATCAAACACCGCGTTTTGCACAACCGGGTGAACCATCAATAGAAAAAACGGTTATTCTTCAACTTAAAGTGCTTGCCGATGTTGGTTTAGTAGGTTTTCCGAATGCCGGAAAATCAACTTTGCTTTCGGTGGTATCGGCAGCTAAACCCGAAATTGCCGATTATCCTTTTACAACCTTAGTTCCTAATTTGGGAATTGTTGCCTATCGAGACAATAAATCGTTTGTGATGGCGGATATTCCGGGAATTATTGAAGGTGCAGCCGAAGGTCGCGGACTTGGATTACGGTTTTTGCGTCATATTGAACGGAATTCCATTTTGTTGTTCATGATTCCGGTTGACTCAGCCAATCTGCTCGATGAATACAATATCCTGCTTAACGAACTCAAGCAATATAACCCTGAACTTGTTGACAAACAGCGCATTTTAGCCATCACAAAATGTGATATGCTCGATGATGAATTGTTGACTGAACTAAAAAAAGAATTACCAAAAGACATTCAGACCGTTTTCATTTCATCGGTAAGCGGATTAGGAATTCCTGAATTGAAAGACCTTATCTGGACAGAAATAAACAAAGAGTCGAATAAGGTGGTGGAAATTACTCACAGACCGATGGAAATAGCTTACCACGAAGTGGAAGAAGAAATTGATGAAGACGATATTGATGAAGAAGAGGAAGATGATGATTTAAGTCAGTATAAAGGAATTGGGTGGGATGAACTGTAGATAGGAAGTAGTAGGAAGTTTATAGTCGGTAGTATGATAACATACCATTTACTTAACAAATATAATGAAATTGCCCATTTTTGTACCACCCGGCAAGGTGGTATAAGCGTGGGCAATTATGCATCATTTAATTTGAGTCCGTTTTCGGGAGACGATCCTGAACATTTTACTCAAAACCAACAGATTTTGTGCGATAAACTTGGAATTGATTCAGAAAAATTAATCATTCCATTTCAAACTCACGGTACAGAAATCCGGGAAATTGACGAAGCGTTTTTCCAACTTTCAACTCACGAAAAGGCGGAATATTTATACGGAGTCGATGCTTTAATTACCCAACTTCCGAAAGTTTGCATCGGAGTGACCACTGCCGATTGCGTACCTATCTTATTTTTCGAGCCTATCCAAAAAGTAATTGCTGTAGCACATGCCGGTTGGCGTGGAACCTGCGCCCGAATTGCCGAGAAAACCGTTAATATTCTTATTGATAAATTCAATTGCAATCCTTCGGATATTCGGATGGTAATCGGACCATCCATTTCTGCCAATGTATATGAAGTTGGAAAAGAATTGGTTGAAGATTTTGAAAATGCCGGATTTGATTTATCAGAGATTGTGGAAATACGAAATAATGCTTATTTCCTCAATCTTTGGAAAGCCAATCAGCAATTAGTAGAAAAAGTTGGAATTTTATCAGAACATATAGAAATTGTTGGAATTTGCACGTTTACAGAGTACGAACGTTTTTTTTCTGCACGCCGACTTGGGATAAAATCCGGACGAATGTTGAGCGGAATAATGATTAGATAATGTGATAATATCACAATTGAAAGAAATGAAGATTCAAATCTCCTCTAAAATCAAAGAAGCTTGCCCCAATCTGAATCTGGCAATTCTCACTTGCGAAGTAAAAAATTCAGTTACTTCGGATGAATTCTGGGTTGAAATGGAAACTGAGATTCAACGAATCAAATCCAGTTATTCGTTGGAAGAAATCAATAAACGTCCTAAAATTGCTTCAACCCGTAAAATCTATAAAGCCTTAGGGAAAGATCCGAATCGTTACCGTCCATCTGCCGAAGCTTTGTGCCGGAGAATTATACGTGAAATACCTGTTTATAAGGTTAGCACGTTGGTTGATATTATAAATCTTGTTTCTATTCGAAGCGGATTCTCTATTGGGGGTTTCGATTCGGACAAAATTCAGGGAGATGTAGAACTGGGAGTCGGAACATCCGAAGATGAATTTGAAGCCATTAGGCGTGGACTGTTGAACGTGGAAGGTTTGCCGCTTTATCGCGACCAGCTTGGTGGAATAGGCACGCCAACCAGCGACAACGAACGAACTAAAATTTCGGAAAGCACAACCCATTTACTAATGATTATTAACGGTTATTCCAGCAAATCAGGATTAGAGGAAGCTGCAAATCATGCTCTGGAATTACTCAGGAAATATGCGGATTTGAGAAGATATGAACTTATCCGGATTGAATGACAAATTGTTTTTGAACCAAAAAATCCGGACAATTGCAGTGCAAAAGTCCGGATTGATTTATATTATTAAGCCCAATTTATTTTCGGCCTACTTCCTTTGCCCAATCACCCCGGAAAATCAGTTTCTGGTCGTGAATTTTAAAAGTAAACTTACCATATTGAACCGTCACTCCTGCCGATGCATTTACAATCCAGCAATTATCGGGAATGGCAAAGAAATTCTCTGTAGAAATCGTTTTTTTATACAGTTGATCCTTGATTGAAACGGTGGCCTGCGGTCCGACTTCCCAACCCAGATGCGTGTTGAAACTTACGCGAAGATCATCAATCAGTTTAAAGTTTTCTTTCGTTTCAATATTGGTTTTAATGCTTCCTATTTTTCCTGCATTCAAATCTTTATCCGGTGTTACTTCAATCGATAATTTTGGCAATTCAAACGGTTTTTCAGCATCCAGAATAAGAATTGATTCTGTTTTAATCAATTTATTATCTTTGTTATAAAACTCAAATAAAAGGTCCATATCTTCAATTCCTTTGGGAGCAAGAGCTAACTGATCGGCAAAATAGCCTTCTTTGGTTATGTTTTTAGAATACAAAACCTTGTCATTCAGTTTTACCACCACTTTTTTGGTTTCTTTATCTGTGTAAAGTTCCAGTGGAATTTTATTAGTTGTATAAATTTCTTTGTTTTTAGGGCTGATTATCAATGCTTTCATATAATCGCGCAAGGCGAACCAAACCGGACGCGGAGAGCCGTATTTATCGTTCTTATCGCTGTAGCCCCAAAAGCCAAACCATTCTTCAGGTTGCTCCGGATTATGAATAGTTGCATTACCACCTTTCCACCAACCATCGGCATAATAAAACGGACATATTCCAACGGCACCGGCATCCAGCAAATCGCGATAATTCGAAATCAATCCTGTCGTTTGTTGTGCTATGGTATTTCCTCCATACCGGCCGAAACCGTGATGCGAAACCGAATAACCAAACTCGGTGGTAATCAATGGTTTTTTCAAACCGTTTAATTCATATAATCCTTTTATATAATCCTTGAAACCAATGGTGGCAGTTTGCGCCTCGGTGTGATCATAGCAATTGTAAGCATATACATCAAAAATATTTTCATCAATATAATCGCTGATCATGGCATTGGCCGAAATGGTTACCGGAATTCCCGGATGTTCTTTGTGAATGATAGTCATCAAATCTTTCATCAGATTTACAAAAGCTTTTCCAGACACTTTGTACACATGATCGGTTTGTGGTTCGTTTAGAATGAGATACGTTATTATACAATCGTATTTTTTGGAATAGTTCATTACTTTTCTCACCGAATCTTCGCAATCCTTTACAAACTTAGGATCACCGTAATCTTTATCCGGAGCTACCGCAATTCCCATTATGAGTTTCAACCCCGAATTCTGAACGAGTTTTAATTGTGGTTCACTAAACTGACTCCAGGTACGAATAGCATTATAACCTCCTTCTTTTATGACTTTCAGGTCAAATTTCATCAAATCCAGATCATCGGTTCTGACATCTTCATACGGATGTTGTCCGGGACGGGCACCGATTTCATATCCTATGGCTTTGATAAAGTATTTTTCACCGTTCAGATAATACCAGTTATCTTTTATTTCAATAGTCGTTTTCGACTGGGAATATCCTGTAAACAGAGAAGCTAACAGAGACAGGAAAAGCATAATTTTTGTTTTCATATTTTATTAAATGATTTATTTTCAATAAAATGTGTTCAAAAAGAAATTAATCCAGTTGTTCGAGCATTTTCTCCAATTCTTCGTCCAGATCATGCAATTGTTTTTTGCAAAGATCCATCAAAATTGCAGCTCTCTTCACTTTTTCTGAAATCACATCCATATTCACTTCTGAATTATTTTCCAGTTCCGCCAGAATTTGTTCCAGTTCGGCAACTGCTTCGGTGTAAGTAAGTTTTTGTTTCATGATTAGTAATTTTTGCCCCCAACCCCTAAAGGGGAGTTTAGTTGTGATTATTTGTTTAATAGGTCTCATAAAAAAAGTGTATCCAAAGTTCCCCTTTAGGGGTTAGGGGCCATTATTCATCCGAAAAATGCACCAGCACATGTCTATAAGAATTGAAAATCTTTGATTTTGACACAAAACCAAGATATACTTTATTCTCGTCAATCACCGGCAAATACCACGAACCAGTATCTTCAAATATATCCATCACTTTCTCCATCGGCATATTTACATTGAGAAATGCAGGTGGCGAGGTCATCAGTTTTTTGACACGAAACCGATTGTATAAATCAGGTCGGAACATGATATTTCGAACTTCATCAACCAGTACAATACCCACAATGACGCGGGTTTCTGGATTTAACACCGGGAACAAATTTCGTTTGGAACGGGAAATTTCTTTCACCAATTCACCCAAGGTCATTTCGGGGGATAATTCTATAAAATCCGTTTCAATAAAGTTTTCCATTTTCAGCATAGTCAGAATTGCTTTGTCTTTGTGATGCGTCATCAATTCGCCTTTTTGAGCCAAACGCATGGCATACAGACTGTGCGGTTCAAAAAGAATAATTGTCAGGTACGAAATTGTGGATACAATTATCAAGGTCATAAAGAGGTTATAACCTCCGGTAAGTTCAGCAATAAGGAAAATTCCTGTCAGGGGTGCATGCATTACTCCAGCCATTACTCCGGCCATACCGGCTAACGCAAAATTCTCTTCAGGTACCAAAAATCCCAACAAAGAAAGGACATGTGCCACTACAAAACCGGTTAAACAGCCTATAAATAAAGACGGTGCAAAAATACCACCCACACCACCGGCACTCGTTGTAGCAGCCGATGCAAATATCTTAAAAACAACAATCAAACCAAGATAAACGATAATAATCCAGGGACTGTTACCAAAGCCAAGAAAATAACTTCGGTCGAACAAAGAAGAAGAATGACCGTTAAGCAATGCCACAACCGAATCATAACCTTCACCATAAAGAGGAGGAAAAAGGAAAATAAGGATGCTCAGGATCACTCCTCCCAGGGCTATTTTCTGGTAAGGTTTGTTCAGTTTGCGAAAAATGCCTTCCAGCCAGATCGTTCCCCTTGTAAAAGAAAGT
Source organism: Paludibacter sp. (assembly GCA_017882285.1). Taxonomy (GTDB): domain Bacteria; phylum Bacteroidota; class Bacteroidia; order Bacteroidales; family Paludibacteraceae; genus Paludibacter. The sequence continues at coordinate 38,853 of JADGPS010000014.1, forward strand.
GAAACAAGTCCGCAAATAACACCTAACAAAATCAGATACGGAATTCGCTCGATGGCAAAAGGTTGGTATTTGCTAAACTGAAAAGTAAATGAACTCCCAACGAAAAAATAGGAAAGAGCAGTAGCCGTTGCCGACGAAATAAGCAATGGGACAATGGCGGTAAGGGTCATTTCGAGCATTAAAACCTCCAGCGTAAACATCAATCCGGCAATGGGAGCCTTAAAAATACCGCCGATAGCTCCGGCTGCACCGCATCCCACCAGCAGCATCAACGTTTTCTGGTCCAATTTGAAGAAATTTCCCAAATTGGAACCAATGGCAGCACCAGTCAGCACTATCGGCGCTTCCGCTCCTACCGAACCACCAAAACCAATGGTAATGGAGCTTCCAACCAATGAAGTCCAAATATTGTGAAGCCTCATTATACTTTTTCGCTGTGAAATGGCATACAAAATGCGTGTAACACCATGACTGATATTGTCTTTTACAACATAACGAACGAAGAGCGATGTAATTAAAATACCGATAGCGGGAAAAACCAAGTACCAGTAGTTTACTTCATTTCTATTGAAATGACTGGTAAGCAGAATTTGAATGAAGTGAATGGATGTTTTAAGCAGGAAACAAGCAATTGCAGCAAAAATCCCGACAACGAAACTTAATATCAGAATAAAGTTTCGCTCTTTTATGTGCGTTTCCCGCCACGCAATCATTGTTAAATACCACCTTTTATTTTCCATGCCTTTGTAAAAAACTTGCCACAAAGATATAAAAATTACGGCTTTATTAAATCCCTTTTCCTTTAAAAATAATTTCGAAAGTGTACATTAGAATTTTAGCATCAGTCGCTAACGACATATTTTCCATGTAAATAATGTCATAATTCAAGCGTTCAATCATTTTTCCAACCGAATCGGAATAGCCGATTTTGATGGGACCCCATGATGTCAGTCCCGGTCTGATTTTATAAAGCAAGCAATAATAAGGAGCCTTTTCTGTAATTTTATTGATATAAAAACGTCGTTCCGGTCGAGGTCCCACCAGACTCATATCGCCTTTCAGGATATTCCAGAATTGAGGGATTTCATCGATTCGATACTTCCGAAGGATTTTACCAATAGGAGTAACCCGGTCGTCGTTGGCACTGCTTAACTTTGGAGTACCGTTTTCAGAACCAATATACATAGTTCTGAATTTAATTATATTAAACGGTCGTCCGTATCTGCCTATCCTTTCCTGACGATAAAAAACAGGACCTTTGGAGTCTCTTTTTATTTTAATGGAGAAATAAAAAATAAACGGTGAAAGCACCAGCAACGAAACAAAAGAAATCACAATATCAAAAAATCGTTTTACGCTTGCTTCCCAATCGGACATCGACGATTTAGTAATACATACCAACGGACTTATTTCCAGTTTGCTGATCTTGGCACTACCGATTAATATCTCAAATAAACGCGGGGTAAACTGAATTTCGATATTAAAGCGATAGAGGAGATTGATGATGTTGAATAATTCTTTTTCTTCCGCATCATTATCAAGTGCTACAATGGTTTCCTGAATATCAAGGTTTTCAATAATAGAAGCTATCTGAGACAGGTTTCCGACTATTCTTTCATTCGCTACTTTCGCTTTATTACTGGTTGACACGAATCCTTTCAGGGTGTTTTGTTGCGCGTATTTTTCAATATCATCCCCAATTTTCTTCGCATTATCTCCTGTTCCGATAATCAACGTGTTAATTGTCCATTTTTTCGTTTTATAATTGTGTTGTATCTGCGAAAAAATAATATCTCTGAATAGAAAAGTAAAACAGAATAAAAGCCCGAATAATACTAATAATGAAAAATAGAAATACTCATAAGAAACAATTACGTCACCCAACTTTAACGCGAAAAATACTGATACCGAAATTATGGCTGAAGAAGATATGGTGCTAAGAATTACACTTATTCTGGTTTTATGTTGAGAATTCAGGTAAAAGCCTGCTAAATAATGTACAAACACACAGCAAAACGGGAATAGAATCAAGCTGCTAAAATAATCGTAATTAGGGACGAGAATTCGAAAGCTATCAAAAATTTCAATATCGTTAATTAATTTTCTGAATATGAAAAATGCCACCCACACAAGCAGTGCAGCCAATATGTCGAAAAGAATATATTTTAAAAAAAGTCGATTTTTATTCATTATTCCCTGATTAGCTGAAAAATATTTCCTTTTCCGAGTTTAATAATAGACGATGGTTTTGGTTTGGAGATATCTTCCCGACGAAAATTTACAACATAATCAACAGCCGATTTGATTTCTTCCGAAATTTGATTAAAATTAGCCGGAGTAGGTTCACCGCTCACATTTGCTGAAGTTGAAACTATTGGTTTTCGGAACTGAGTACATAAATTTCTTGAAAATACTTCTTTCGTTATTCTGATTCCAATTGTTTTATCGTCTGCTATAAGATTCGATGCCAAATTTTTAGCTTGTGGATAAATGATAGTTAATGGTTTTTCAGCCATTTCAATTAAATCCCACGCAATATCAGGAACTTCGTCAACATACCCCTGAAGTTTAGCGGGATTATCAACCAGAACAAGCATAGCTTTTGTATCTGTTCGTTTTTTTATTTCAAAAATACGTTTTACAGCACTTTCATTCGTTGCATCACAGCCAATTCCCCAGACTGTATCGGTTGGGTAAAGAATTATTCCTCCCGAACGAAGGACTTCAATCGTTCTCTTTATTTCATCCTGCATTTCAATCCGATTGATAAATATACTTCAAAAGACCATTAAATAAAATAAACGCCAAAAAATACAAATTATTTCTTTTTTACATTGAGATTCTTTGTTGCAAAGATAATATTAAATGTTTCAATAAAATTAGTTGGCTATTTCAGGTTTCTAAAAAGTCAGGTTGTAGGTTTAAAATCTTTTCTTTACCTTTACAGCACTGAAAAGCACGTTTTTGAGTGATGATGATTTCTCAGTTTAAAGGTCTGATAAATAATAGGTTGTTTCATTTTTAGGAGTAGAAACTTCTCACGCCGAGTGGAAAAATAATACACAATGATAAATACATGGATTTACAGAACCCTTTCAGAACAACAAATTGAGTTACAAAACAAATTAGCAGAAGAACTGAGTATTAGCCCTATACTCGCCCAATTGTTGGTTCAACGGGACATCTTAACTTTTGATGATGCCCGCAGTTTTTTTCGTCCCGATTTAAACGATTTACACGACCCCTTCCTGATGGCCGATATGCATAACGCAGTCAATCGACTCACAAGAGCGATGCAAAAAAACGAAAAAATACTCGTTTACGGCGATTATGATGTTGATGGAACTACTTCTGTTGCATTGGTCTATAAGTTTTTAAAACAATTTTATACTAATGTCGATTTTTATATCCCCGACAGGTATAACGAAGGTTATGGAATTTCCATTCAGGGAATTGATTTCGCAGCGGCTAATGAATTTAAGCTTATCATTGCACTCGATTGTGGCATTAAGGCAGTAGAAAAAGTGAAATATGCTGTTAGCAAAGGAGTAGATTTTATTATTTGCGACCACCATACTCCCGATGCCGTTTTGCCACCGGCAGTCGCGGTTCTTGACTCTAAACGAAGTGATTGTAACTATCCTTATAAGCATCTTTCGGGATGCGGAGTGGGATTTAAACTGATGCAGGCTTTTGCACTGACGAATGACATCGATTTTTCGAAGCTCACACCCTTATTGGATTTAGTTGCACTTAGCATTGCCTCTGATATTGTGCCGATTACAGGTGAAAACAGAATTCTGGCATTTTTTGGTTTGAAACAAATCAATTCAAATCCAAGTGTCGGTTTAAAAGGCATTCTCGAAGTTTGCGGATTATCGGATAAAGAAATATCAATCAGCGATATTGTTTTCAAAATTGGGCCACGAATTAATGCTTCAGGCAGAATGAAACTGGCTTCGGAGGCGGTAGAACTATTGGTTTCGAGCGATCATGCTTTTGCAAAAGAAAAAAGTGATACGATAAACGAATACAATAACGACCGGAAAGATCTGGATAAAAATATTACGGACGAAGCAATTGCACTCATTGCTGCCGATATACGATATGAAGGTCGAAAATCAATTGTGGTTCATAAACCAGATTGGCACAAAGGCGTGATTGGAATTGTGGCTTCACGTTTGTCGGAAGAATACTATAAACCGAGTATTGTTTTAACCAATTCGAACGGATTTGCATCCGGTTCGGCGCGATCGGTTCCGGGATTTGATATTTATAAAGCGATTGAATCATGCAAGGATTTACTTGAAAATTTTGGTGGTCACATGTACGCTGCCGGATTATCGATGAAAGAAGAGAATATTCCCGAATTTACGCAACGATTTGAGCAATTTGTTGCTGAAAATATACTTTTAGAACAAACTTATCCGCAATTAGAGATAGATGCAGTATTAGAATTCAAAGATATTACTCCAAAGTTTTTCCGTGTGCTGAAACAGTTTGGTCCGTTTGGTCCAGGAAATATGAAACCGATATTTGCTTCGAAGAAAGTACTGGATTATGGCACAAGCCGATTAGTTGGAAAAGAACAGGAGCATTTAAAACTGGAATTGGTTGATGCGAGTTCCGAAAATGTGATAAACGGAATCGCTTTCAGAATGCATGAATACAACGACCATTTAAAAGCGCTGAATCCTTTGGATATTTGTTACACTATAGAAGAAAACTCATTCAACGGAAATACTGCTATTCAATTAATGATCAGAGATATAAAGATTGAAGGGAATTAAATTCTTTTATTCAGAGTTTCTTTTTTGTTGTTATTTCAACTGTTTCTTCTTCCTGATTAAGTTTATTTTCATCCAAAACAAATCGTTTATAATACGAAATCATTAGTGTGGTCATGGGTAAAGCAATGATCATTCCAACCATTCCCATAAGTGAACCCCAAACTGACAACGAAAGTAATATGATTGCAGGATTAAGTCCGGTCACTTTTCCCATTATTTTGGGAACGAGCAACACATCTTCAAGTGATTGAATTACAATAAATACCACAGCTATTCCAATCAATACCGAGCCATAACTCTGACCGGTCTCAACAGATTGCAATAAACCCAACATTAAACAGGGAATTAGCGCAATCGCCTTCAGATAAGGAACCATTGTAAGTAAACCAATAAGCAAACCCATAATAATAGCCATCGGCAAACCAGTGAAGATGAACCCAATAGCAAACAATGTACCGACAATTAACGCAATTAGTGCCTGACCTCTGAAATAACGATTCATGCCCGAGTCTAAATCAGAAATAATTTCGGTGATGAGCGTTTTATATTTAGGTGGAATAATACCCAACATGGATGCTGATATATTTTCAAAGTCCAGTAATATGAAAATCAGGTATAAAAAAACAATGATTACGACCGCAAATCCAAGTACAAAATCAAGCGAACCATTAATAAAATCCCACAACTGAGGAGCCAGTTTTTTGATTCCGTTCATGATATTTTCATCTTTCAAAATTGTCTGAAAATTCAAATGCGAAAGATAATGTTGGATTTCATGCTGCCAGGCAGCCGGTAAATACGAATTTACATTCAAATCTTGACTATATGTGGCAATTAATTGAGAAAGCTTTTGAATTTCAACGCTCACTATGGGTGTCAGAATCCAGATTATTCCGATTATTGTGCCAAAAAAAAGTAAGAGTGTAGCGATTATTGATAAAACGCGGCTTTTAAATTTCAGTTTATGTTGAAAAAAAGATACGAAAGGTTGCAATAAATAAGCCAACAACCAGGCAACAAAAAATGGCAGCAACACATTACTTAATCGTTTAAACAAAAGAAATAACGATATGAAAATTGCCAAACCGATTAGTATTCTCACTACGCGATCGAAAGTGTAAGGTTTAGAATTAGTTATCATAATTAAATGGCTTTGGTTTTATTATAACATTTCCGACATATTGGCTCGTATTCAGTCATTTCTCCTAACAAAACCCGCTTATCACTTTCAACTAACCGATGCGAAACATAAGCCAGTGCACCACACCGAACACAAATGGCATGAACTTTATAAACATCTTCGGCTACAGCACAAAGTGACGGCATGGGACCAAAAGGGATTCCCTTGTAATCCATATCCAATCCGGCAACAATAACACGAATTCCCTGATCTGCCAGCTGAGTGCAAACGTCAACCAAACCTTCATCGAAAAACTGAGCTTCATCAATTCCAATAACATCAACTTCACCCGACATCAGTAAAATACTACCCGATGAATCAACAGGAGTGGAACGAATCTTGGTTCGGTCATGTGAAACAACCTCATCCTCAGAATACCGGGTGTCTATTTTCGGTTTGAAAATTTCAACTTTTTGTTTGGCAAAATTGGCACGTTTCAACCGACGTATCAACTCTTCGGTTTTGCCCGAAAACATGGAACCGCAAATTACCTCAATACTACCGCGCTTTTGTTGATTTGGATGGTTTTGTTCTGAATAAATCATAGCATTTTATTGAAAATTAGTTCTGTTTTTTTATTTTGTCTGCTGATTATTGTACCTTTACAGCCGTTTTGGAGTTTATGTCAATAAAGGTTGAATTTTAAACTTTGCAAAGATAAAAAAATAACAAGGATTGAAAATATTTTTACAAGAAAAGATATGAACAGTTTCATTTACGAAAAAACTGAAATAAAAATATGAAACTTTTTGTTGTTCCAACTCCGATTGGAAATCTGGAAGATATGACTCTTAGAGCCATTCGTGTGCTGAAAGAGGCCGATTTGATTTTAGCAGAAGACACCCGTACAAGCGGTTTTCTTCTTAAACATTTCGAGATAAAAACACCGATGCAATCACATCATAAATTCAACGAGCATAAAACCGTTGAAAATGTGGTTCAACGCATCAAAAACGGGCAAACGATTGCTTTAATTTCCGATGCAGGTACTCCGGCAATCTCCGATCCGGGATTTTTGATGGTTCGCCAGTGCGTTGAAAATGGTATTGAAGTGGAATGTTTACCCGGTGCAACTGCTTTTGTCCCGGCTTTGGTTGCTTCAGGTTTGCCAAACGATCGGTTTTGTTTTGAAGGATTTTTACCTCAGAAGAAAGGTCGTCAAACCAAAATAAAAGAACTGTCAACCGAAAAACGAACTATGATTTTTTACGAATCGCCTTTTCGTTTGCTGAAAACATTAACTCAGTTATCTGAAATTTTTGGATGCGAGCGAAAAGCATCTGTTTCTCGCGAAATTTCTAAGATTTTTGAAGAAACAAAACGTGGAACTTTGCAAGAATTGGTGCAATATTTTACAGAACATAATCCCAAAGGTGAAATTGTGCTAATTGTTGCAGGATTAGAAGAATAACATTACCTTTGCACTCGAAAAAATGAAAATGATTTTTTCATTTCATTTATTAATTTAAACTCTCACTAATTCCCTTTTAAATACCTATTTTCGACATGAAACCTTCTTTTTTTATTTTTGCTGTTTTGGTTGTTTTGTTAACATCATGCGGAAAACAATCAGCTGAATACAAGGCATTACAAGCACAAAACGATTCGTTGCTGAATGCCAAAATCAAACTTCAACAGGAAGTGGATGGTTATTTTTCGGCTATGAATCAGATTGAGCAAAATATTGAAAAGATAAAAGACACTGAAAATATAATTTCAATACAGCCGGTTGGAAAAGATTTGAGCGACGATGCGCGCAACAAAATTAATGAGGACATGACCTATTTGTATGATATGCTCAAAGCCAACAAAGAAGAACTTGCACGATTAAAATCTAAACTTAAAAAAAGTGCTTTTAATTCTTCACAACTTGAACAAACCATTGTAAAACTTACAAAATCGCTCGAAGAAGAAACCGCTAAAGTGGCTCTTTTGAATGAAGAATTCGCCAAAAAAGATTCACTTATTATCAAGCTTGATACACTGGTGACAACAATGGGAAAAGATATTGAAGTTTTGAAAATAGAAAACAAAAACAAAGACTCTAAAATAGTAGAACAAGATGAAACCATTCATACTGCCTGGTATGTTTTTGGAACAATAAGCGAATTAAAAAAACAAAAAATTGTGACAAGTGATGGTTTGTTTAGCCAACAAAGAGTTCTTCAACATGATTTTAATAAAAACTATTTTGTTCGAATAGATGCCCGAAACACAAAATCAATTCCGTTGTATTCATCTCATGCCAAAATACTTACAAACCATCCGAAATCATCCTATACGCTCGAAAAAGAAAACGGCAATTTTGTACTGTTGATTGTTGATACCGAAGAATTTTGGAGTGTAAGTAAATACCTGGTTATTGAAGTGGAATAAAAGACCCCTAACCCCTCCCGCAAGCGGGATAAATTGCGGGAACAAACTAATAAACCAATTAACCAGTCAACTAAATAACCATTTCTTTAGGAGTCATGTATAAATACGTTTTTATCGATTTAGACGATACTCTTTGGGATTTTCATGCAAATGCAAAATCATCATTACATGAAATTTACGAGAAAAGAAACTTAGGCCATTATTTTGACAATTTTGAACAGTATTTTCAAATTTATGCCAAGCGTAACCTTGAATTGTGGGAGCAATACGGGAAAGGTGCCATCACGAAAGAAGCACTATCGCTGGAGCGGTTCCTGTATCCTTTAAAACAAGTCGGGATTGAGGATGCTGAATTAGCCATTAAAATTGGACATGAATACCTCGATTTATTGCCCACACGCACGGCTTTGGTTTCTTATGCTAAAGAATTATTGGATTACCTTTATCCCAACTATCCACTTACAATCGTTTCGAATGGTTTCATCGAGGTTCAATACCGAAAACTTAAAAGTTGTCAGATTGAACAATACTTTTCGCATGTAGTTCTTTCGGAAGCTGCCGGAGCTTTAAAACCCGATAAGCGCATTTTTGAATACGGCTTGGAATTAAATAAAGCTATTGCAGCCGAAACCATTATGATTGGTGATAGTTTCGAATCGGATATTCGGGGAGCTCAAAATGCCGGAATTGACCAGATTTTCTTTTCTCTGAATAACGAAGTGTCTGAAAATTTCAATTCAGCAACTTATCAGATCAATCGGTTGGAAGAAGTTTTGGAGATTCTTTGAAAGAATTGATTTTTTATTCTATTATCATTGATCCGGCTATTATTCGCTGTATGATAACTGTATTGACTTGAATGGTGTAGATAATAGTGGTTTTTTTGAAGTTCACTCTGCGTGCATTGTTGCCATAATAAAGGATGGATTTCTGTGTTGAAATAGGTATAGATTCAGCATATTTACTCAAATGCTTTATTTCTTCAACGATACCAAAAGCATATTGTTTTGAAGTATAAGGAGCTTTCAGTATATCTGCAATATAATCTGCTATTTCTTTTAAATCTGCTCGGGCTTCTTTTGAAATATAAACATTATACTTTTTCATATTTGCGTAAATCGAAACCAAAACGATTTTCCAAATGTTTCCAAAATTCCTCAATCCCCTCATCCATAGTTACTGCCCCTTCGGGTAATCCTGCTATTTCCGGGTAAATGATTTGTACTACTTTTTTATGTTTTTCTAATTCACGCACAAGTTTACGACCTGTCGGTGTGCTTATATCTATGTTGGCTGTTACGGTCATGATGTCTGTTGTTAGAAAAGTTAGTTATTTTATGATGCAAATATACATACTTCCTATTGAATTGAACTAATTGTGGCTGAATATTTTATTTTACAAACCAAAACCGGCTGAATTTCTATAATGAAACTCAGCCGGATTTGTTTTCAGGTGCGGAGCACCGTCAATATTTGTAGCTAAATCAGCAGTCCACGATATTAAAGGTGCAGCGCACCGAAATCTTATCTATTCAAATTCTCAA